>CAYXCE010000022.1:319-10666 GCA_964463395.1 uncultured Pseudothermotoga sp. | reverse complement strand
ACTCGACTTCCCATGGGAGCAAATCAAAAAATCCTTTCATGAGCCACACCGAGAGAGGGACTTCCAAAGCTGCGCGTGCAACCACGACGTAGAAAAAAGAGAAGTATCGAAGGGCGTTCAAATTAGTGGGCATCCAGAGTCTGTAGAGAAAATAAACCCCGACGATGAGTATCGATCCAGGTAGTGCGTGGAGCATGAGCATCGTCAACAACAAAAATTTTCTCCCTTTAAATTTGATTCTCGAAATGGCATAGCCAGATAGCGTTCCAACGAGCGTAGTGACGAGTGCGACACCCAAGGCTACAACGGCGGTGCTGAACATGTACAAAAATACGTTCTCTCTCAAACCTCCAGTTATAGCGGTCCTTCCTTGAAAGAGCAACTGCCAATTTCTCAATGTGAATCTCACTCTTGAAAAATCGAAGTTCGTCACCATCTGATTTGCAAAGCTCGAAAGAACGAGCACAGAAAAAGCCATCAAAACTGGAACTGAAAAGGCTATCAAAATGATAGAATAAATCACTTGTCTTGCCTTACTGCGAACTTCCACGTCACTCAAGCTCATCAGATATCACCACGCGGTTCTGTCATGAGTTTCTCGAAACCCAAAATTTTGAGCGTCATCCAACCGAGCAAACCTCCAACGATCACCAAGATCGTACCAGCGGCCGCAGCGAACCCTTGATCGAACACACCAGTGAACGCCAGATCGTACACGTAAAGCGCCCACGGTGTCCCGTAAGATTTGTTCACCAATCTCCAACTCACCAGAAGATAAGTGTGCGCATAAGAAGTGAGTAAGCTCAAGAGTTGCCAGGTTGTGACATACATTATGTGCCACTTGATCTGCGGTATCAGGACCTTTTTACAGATCTGCCAATCGGTTGCTCCATCGACCCGAGCTGCCACAACGAACTCGCCGGGTATGCTCTTGATCGCAGAAGAGAGCACGATCATACCAAAACTGACCCCCACCAATCCATTGACGAAAACGATCACACTCCAAGGTCCATAGGGGATGAAATCTTGCCCCCACGCTACCGGTCTGCTGATGAGACCCAGCTTCATGAACAGCGAATTCAGCGTACCCACACTACTACCGTGGAAAAAGTAATACCACACCAATCCGTAAACTGCTATGGGCGACATCCTCGGCAAGAGCCATATAGTGCTCGCAACAGAACTCGTGTTTTTACCAACGAAAAAGGTCAAAAGGGCGAGGATCAAACCACCGAGCACGTTCACCAAAAGGGTGAAACCGACGAAAACAGCGGTGGTCAAGAACACAGCCCTCACTGACGGATCGTTCAAAACGGCGTGAAACAACTTCTGGTAGTTGTAAAAACCTACGAGTCTCGTTGCATAACGCTGAATGTTCCAGTTTCTTAACGGTGTGAAGCTGGTGTAGACCGTCAATATCAGAGGAACTACGTAAAAGATGATCACAACGATGAGAGCTGGGACCAAAAAGGCCCACAGCTCCCATCTTTTTGAAAACCATCTCATTTAGATGGAAATCTCCAATCTCTGGGGATATCGTTGACGATCTTCACAGCAGCCTTGAGATCTATGTCCGCATTGATCTTAGATATCGCATAGTCGATGGCCTTCACTGGATCCATTTGGCCTCTGAGGACATAATCGACAACTTCAGCAAAAATGGCTGTGAGCTTTGGGTACATGGGGTGCGTGGGCTGGAAGTTCGTGTACTCAAGCATGTAAGAAACATCGGCCAGAAATTTCGCATTGATCGGGTTCACGGTGGCCTTCACGATGTCCGCTATTTTTTCCTTCACACTGGGATCAAGATCGATCTCGAGGTTATAGAGTTTATCGAGCCAATCCTTGTTAGCAAGTAACGCTGCGGAAGCTTTGCCCACAGGCAGGTGTGCACTGATGATACTGTGTATAGCGTTTATATCAGGATCTGATGCTTTTGCCACTATTAAGAAAGCGAGTTCATCATAAGTGCTCTTCAATGCACTGTATCTTGGATTCTGCGCCCCAGCTTTTGAACTTACCATCCACATGAAGGGCTGGCTCAACGTCACAGGTTTTTTACCAGGCTCTCCCGCGGGGAACAGAGTGTAATAGAACCACTGTTCGACTTCCTCGGGCTTTAATCCTCTCGTCTGACCGTTTTGGAGATCAGTGTAATAATTTTTGGTCTGCCACTCGGTCCAGTACCATGTACCACCTATGTCGAACAAAGTTTTCCCATCAACGATGGCTGGATGCACCTGTTTTGCCCAGTCCCAAGCCATCATGTCGGACGGTAAGAGTTTTTCCCGTGCGAAGACCCATTCGATCGTGAGCCATTTGTATATCGCCTCTCTGTCGAAAACGAGTTTTCCATCTGCTGGGTCGTACAACCTACCACCAAATGCAAGTATGAACTGCATCAGATCTGGATGAGCACTACCTCTTCTGTGTATCAAACCCCACTCGGATACCTTATTTTCAACCGTCTTCTTTGCCCAGCTGTAAACGTCGGACCAAGTGAATTCACCCTTGAGCACCTTTTGATCTAAACCTTCCAGGTTCAGTCCCACCTTGGCGGCTATGTCTTTTCTGATGTAGAAAGGTCTGGCTTCGGTATCTTGGGGTAAACCGTAGATTTTACCTTTGTACTTAGCCACTTCGATGTGCGAGGCGAAGAAGTCTTCCAAAAGTTCCCTGTGTTTTTCAAGATAAGGTGTCAGATCGAGCAAATAACCCTCTTCAGCCAAGTTTGCGATATAAGCGTAAGAATTCACCAAGAAATCACCAGCAGTTCCAAGAGGTTGCTTGCTGAGAAATTCCTGATACATCTGCGTAAAGTCCAACTCATAACGTGTTTCTCTGATCGTTACCTTGACGTTGACCCTGTTCTTTGCCCAGATGTCATTGATGCGCCTAGCGGCCTCAACTATTCCAAGAACTCTCAACACACTGTTCGGATCTCCTGAGCCCCAAACTGCATAACGTACCTCGTTGATACCGTTTCTCTCAAGCGTTCTACCGACTTCGATGATCCTTTCCTCCAAACCTGCTAAGAGCACAGCTGCCACGCAGAGCAGTACCACCAGCAGCACCTTTCTCACAAAAATCCCTCCTCCCAAAGATAGGATCGAAAAGATTCTTACACAATCATTGTTAAACCGATGCAGAAGTATCTGAGTGTTCTTTAACTGTTTCCCTGGAAGTCTTTAACGATCGAAGCTGTGACTATATCAACATGCTCAACTGCGGCTTTTTCTGATAGGCCCTTCGAGCTATAATAAATATAGCAAATGTTACGAAGTGTGTCAATCGATTACAATACGTTTCGAAAAATTACGAGATTGGTTGGGTGATGTGCGTGTTGAGAGGAATCGGTATAAACATCGACACAAGGCGCCTGGCAGGTTCCATTACAAACCTTGAAGCGGAATTGAACAAATTCAAGCAACTTGGTTTTGATTATGCGGAAGTTCCTCCTGCGGGGCTCGATTTGATCCTCAATGGGAAACTTTCTCAAGAAAGGTTCCACCGTTGTGTACAACTTCTTGAATCTTCTGGTATGAAGTTCACCGTGCATGGGCCAGATCCTGTGGATCTCTCAAAAGATAGAGAAGAGGATTTTCTCATCCTCTCAGCTGTCATAGACTTCGCTGAGGGGATTGGTGCAGACAGTGTGGTCTATCACTGCGCTTGGTCAGGGAAGAATGATGAAAAGAAAAACAGAGAAATCGAGAATTTGAAAAGATTGTCCGAAAAACTCGAGGAGAAAAAAGTTTGCCTGGTTGTGGAGAACACCGTCCAGACGGTGGAACAAGTTCTCGAGATTGTTTGTTCTGTGAACCATTCACAGATCAAACTGTTGATCGATGTGGGCCACCTTTTTTTGAGACTCAGAGGAGACAGAGAAACTTTTCTCAAACAGTTCGCTTTGGGATTACCCTACGCATTTGAGATCCACGTCCACGACAATTTTGGAAAACCTGAGGATGGTTTCGAGCGCAACATAACAGAACAGCTGCACTTTGCATACCTTTACGGTGTGGGGGATTTACACTTACCCATCGGACTTGGTCAAATACCGTTCGAACAGATATTCGAGCTATTACGGAACAAATTCCAAGGTATTGTTATCCTCGAGATAAATGATCTGAACAGATTTGAAAAAGACGTACCTGAAAGTTTATCGAAACTTAAGGTACTGACATGAAGGTGGGGGATCAATGTGCTTGAATTTCTCGTCTGTGGTCTTCCAGAAAATGTGAGGTCGTGTGAAGCCGTTGGAGATTGGGAGACTGCGATCGCTTTGATCGACAAGTGGCTCAGAGACACACGTATCACAGACCTTCAGCGCCAGCGGCTTGAGTACGAAAAGTACAGGATCAGACGCTTGCTCGCCTCGTATCCATACGATGAATCGGAAGCTTTAGAGAAAGCCAAGGAAATGATCAGAGACTTCGATTATGACGAGTTCTACAGGTTAATCGAAGAAGGGTGTGTTGATTTCATTGTGGTCAACAGGAGGAGGAAGTTCTTCGAAAGATTCGTTCAAAACATCGGATTTGCCCGGAGTGAATACAGAGAAAGAATAAAGAAAGATCCAGTAGAAGAGCGTGAGAGAGAACTCATCGAACAGAGAATAAGGAAACTCTCGGAGGATCGCAATCCAAGAATTTACAAAGTGCACGTGAAATTGAAGGTCAGAGTGGATTCAGATGATGACTATTTCAGAGTTTGGCTTCCATTCCCCAAAGAAGGTTTTCAAATCGAGGATGTGAAACTGCTCTACACCAGCGATGAAAACTATTTCATAGCTGACAACAGCGTTCCACAGCGAACTATCTTCTTCGAAGGGACCAATAAGGAGTACACAGTCGAGTTTGAATACAGAGTGAGAGAATGGATCAACAAAATAGATCCCTCGACAGTTCAAGAACCAGACATGAAAGAATTTCTGGATCAAGAACCCCCACATATCGTTTTCACGGATTATCTCAGATGGCTGACGAAACAAATCGTTGCAGAAGAAACTAATCCTTATTTGAAAGCCAAACGCATCTACGATTGGATCACGACGAGGGTGAGGTACTCTTATGTTAGACCTTACGCGACCTATGAGAACATCCCTCAATACGTGGCCGAGAATTTGAGGGGTGATTGTGGTTTTCAGGCGTTGTTGTTCATCACCATGTGCAGAATGGCTGGGATTCCTGCGAGGTGGCAATCTGGCTGGTACATCACACCGTATTTTGTTTCACCGCACGATTGGGCGTTGTTCTACGCAAAACCATACGGCTGGCTTCCCGCCGACCTTTCCTTCGGCGGAGCGAGACGCTACAACGAAAGACTACGCAATTTCTATTTTGGGAACCTCGACGGTTTCAGGATGGTCGCCAATGACGATTTCATGAAACAGTTTGACCCTCCAACGAAGTTCTACAGAGAAGATCCCACGGACAATCAACTTGGAGAAGCGGAAACGCACAACAAAAAAGTCGGCATTCAGACACACATAGAGGTGGTGCGTTTCGAGGGTTGGGAGGTATAAAAATGTCGAAGATAAAAGATCTACGTCTGACATTGAAACGTTACAGTTATCACAAACCCTTCCACATAACGGGCAGCATTTCTTCTGAAGCCAACAACGTGGAAATCGAAGTGATACTCGAAAGTGGAACTATTGGGCATGGGGAAGCTTCTCCGTCGTTCAGAGTCAATGGCGAGAAACCAGAGATGCTCTTGGCGATGGAGAGTTTTTTGAAGGAGAATCTTTTGGGATTGAACGTGAAAAACTACGCAACGATCTTTCAAATCACGGACAAACTCTTGGCCACACCGAGTTTGAAAGCCGCAGTTCAATACGCAGTGTTGGATGCCCTCTGTGAAGAATCGAACATCGATGTGGCGGAGTTTTTTGGTGGCAGTAAATTAGAGATCGAGACGGACAAAACTGTAGGCATAGATACTATCGAGAAAAGAGTGAAAGATGCTGAAAAGATCTTCGAAGAGGGATTTCGAACCATTAAAGTGAAAGTTGGAGAAAACTTGAAAGAAGACATCGAAGCCATGCAGCAGATAGCTCGTACCACGAAAGGTGCCACGTATATAGTCGATGCGAACATGGGATACACACCAAAACAAGCTGTAGAATTCGTAAAACAGTTGTACAAATCCGGTGTGGACGTGGCGGTGTACGAACAACCTGTGGCGTGGTACGACATCGATGGACTCAGATACGTTAGGTTCAATAGCCCGTTCCCGGTAGCAGCAGACGAATCAGCGAAGACGAAGTATGACGTGATGAGATTGATAAAACAGGAAGCTGTGGATTACGTGAACATAAAATTGATGAAGAGCGGCATCAGCGATGCGTTAGCCATAGTGGAACTGGCAAAAGCTGCGAACTTGAGGTTGATGATTGGTTGCATGGCTGAATCGAGCCTCGGAATAAATCAGAGTGTTCAATTCGCACTCGGAACGGGCGCTTTCGATTTCCATGATTTGGACAGCCACATGTTGTTGATAGAACCTTCGTTCAGAGGGAAGTTCATCCAAGAAGGTCCAAAAATGAGGTTGAGGTGATGAAGGATGAAAATGATTAAAATCAAAGAACTGTTGAAACTGTACGCTCGGAATGAGATTCGACCTCGACAGATAGTCGAAGAATGTTTCAAGAAGATAGAAACACACAAAAATCTTGGTGCATTCATCTCGTTGGATTTCGATGGAGCGCTGCGAACCGCAGAACAACTGGAAAGATTGGATAGAGGAAATCTTCCGCCACTCTTCGGTGTGCCAATCGCTGTGAAAGACCTCATAGATGTCGCTGGACTGAAAACGACGGCGGGGAGTCTGTTCTTCAAAGATAACGTCGCAAAACAAGATGCCTTCATCATTGAGCTCCTCAGGAAAGCCGGGGCCATAATCGTTGGTAAGACGAATCTACACGAGATAGCGCTCGGTGTGACGAACAACAATCCACATTTTGGTCCGTGTAGGAATCCGTACGATCCAACCAAGATCTCTGGTGGTTCCTCTGGAGGGTCCGCTGTGGCGGTGGCCACCGGTATGGCTGTGGCTGCCCTCGGCACGGACACGGGCGGTTCGATAAGAATTCCCGCCGCACTGTGCGGTGTGGTTGGATTGAAACCTACCTATGGTAGGGTCAGCGTCAGAGGTGTCATTCCGCTGGCTTGGCATTTGGACCACGTTGGTCCAATCGCGAGGTGTGTGGAGGATGCTTGGTTCGTCTTGAAAGCTATTTCGAAATACGATGAGGCTGATCCATTCTCACAGAAAGCTCCCTTGAGAGAACCAAACTTCAACGAGTTTCCCAAAGGAATCAGGGTTTTGAAAGTTTCGGGTGATTTCGTTGCCAAGACCGATGTGAGGATATTGAGCATCGTGGATGAATCTTGCCGTATCCTTGAAAAACTTGGAGCCGTTGTGCGAGAGGAATCTCTCGAATGGTTGAAAGATGCTGCGGCGGCAAACGGATTGATCACCCAAGCGGAGGCTGCGGCCTTCCACAGAGAAAGGTTGAAAGAACATCCAGAACTTTTCAGCGAAGATGTCAGGCAGAGATTGATAGAGGGTGCTTCGACGAGTGGTTGCGATTACGCACAGGCCAGAAAAACTCAAACCATCGTGAAACACATGTTCAAAGACATTTTCAAGCACTACGATCTCATCGTTCTTCCAACGGTGCCCATCACAGCACCGCCCATCAAAGGAGAAGGGGCAGTCGAAATGGCCAGAAGATTGACTCGCTTCACGGCTGAATTCAACATCTCCGGCTTACCGGCCATCAGCGTGCCTTTCGGACGAATAGAAAATCTACCGGTTGGGGTGCAATTCGTGACCAAATGGTGGAGGGAAGATCTACTCGTTCAAGCAGCACATGCTTTTGAACGTTACTCTGAAAGTTGATTTGCATCGAGCTTCGCTGAAGTTTCATACAGATTCTTTGAGCAATTTCGAGCAAACATGAGATTCATTGAGAATTTGGTGTGAAACTTGTCCACCTGAGTTATTTTTCCCAGACTATGGCTTACAAAAATGTCTAATGACATTTGACAGGAAGATAAAATAATGGTATCAAATGCAGTGAAAGCTTCAATTATTATTCTTTTTGGAAGCAAATCCTTCAAAGGAGGGATCGTGGTGCGAAAGGTCGTGGTGGCTTGCCTGCTTTCGTTGTTCGTGGTAATCTTCGCAGCTTATCCTGAAAAACCCATCACCTTCATTATCCAAGCGGCACCTGGTGGAGCTTCAGACATGGTATCGAGAACGATAACGAGTATTGCACAAGAAATACTGAAAGTTCCAATCATGTGTACCAACATCACGGGAGCTTCTGGTGCCATCGCAATGAAAAGATTACAGACCAGTAAACCGGACGGATACACGATGGGATACGTACCTGTGGAACTTTCGATGCTCAAGGCCCTTGGCTATGCCGATTTCGGTCCTGAGGACTTTGACTTATTGATGAGGATCATGATCATTCCCGCAGCGATAACCGTTAGATCCACTTCACCTTGGAAGACGATACAAGAGTTCATCGATTATGTGAAGAAGAATCCAGGGACAGTAACGATTGGCAACTCCGGACCTGGATCGATCTGGCACGTAGCTGCGCTCAGCTTCGAGAGGGCCATAGGTGGTAAACTTGTTCATGTTCCATTCGATGGTGCGGCTCCTGCCGTGGCTGCCTTGATGGGAGGTCATATAACGGCAGTGGCTGTCAGCCCAACAGAAGTCAAAGCAGGCGTTGAATCAGGTCAACTGCGCATCTTGGCTGTAATGAGTGATGAAAGATCACCGCTCTATCCTGATATTCCTACGTTGAAAGAACTTGGATACGATGTCTCTATCATGGCTTGGGGTGGATTGGCTCTACCGAAAGGTGTTGATCCTGAAGTTTACCGAATCCTTGCGGATACTTTCAAAAAAGCATATGAAAGCGATACTTTCCAGAAGTTCTTGCTCGAACGTGGAATGACACCAGCCTACTTAGATGGTGAAAAATTCAAAGCTTTTGCAATTTCTCAGTACAACATGTTCATGGAATTGATACCGAAAGCCCTTGGAAAATGAAAATTCGGCGGCTGCTCTTCGGAGTGGCCGCCGAATTTTGTTGTTTCCGGGAGTGATTGGAAATTGTCTGATCTGATTTTTTCACTGATAACCATGATTTATTCAATTTTTCTCATGACTGAATCTTCCAAATTGCCAAGGGGCATGGCTAACATACCCGGCCCGGGGTTTTTTCCGAGGATAGTTGCGCTGGTCATAATGATACTCAGTGTGATTTTGATACTGAAAGGTATATTTATGATCATCAAAAAGAGAAATCCCAACGTTGTTCGTGGGAATTGGACAAAAAGTGTACTGATAATCGTCACCGCACTGATTTATGTGCTAATTTGGGGGAATGGTAACTTTCTTCTCAACACTTTCGTTTTCTTGTTTCTCTTCCAGCTGGTTACGAAGGCTAAATGGTACACAGCGATACTGAGTTCTTTAGTACTCAGCGTCAGCATTTTTCTTTTGTTTGGGAAAGTCTTCAACGTGATCTTGTTCTAAAAGGAGAGAATGGGATGCAGCAGTTTTTACAAGGGTTGTCTCAGGCTTTGGATCCCCAAGCTATAACTTACTTACTTGTCGGTACTCTTGCAGGTTTGTTGATAGGAACCTTGCCTGGTCTGACGGCGACCATGGCTGTTGCCATTCTCACACCCCTAACTTTCTGGCTTTCACCGAACCAGGGTCTTGCAATGCTTGTAGGGGTCTGGAATTCAGCCATATTCTCAGGTGGTATTTCTGCCATATTGATAAACACACCGGGTACACCAGCTTCGATCGCTTCGACTTTCGATGGCTACAGCTTGACTAAGAAAGGTTTGGCGGGCCTTGCACTCGGTATCAACGTGGTGTTCTCTGCTGTAGGTGGAATTCTCGGGGTCATAGCTTTGTTGTTGATCGGTTTTCCTTTGGCTAGGTTTGCTCTTTCATTTGGTCCGGCTGAATACTTCACACTCGCTATCTTCGGTTTATCAACCATGGTTGCTGTTTCTGGAAAATCCATACTCAAAGGTATTCTCGCGGGGTTTATCGGATTCTCGATATCTTTGATAGGCCTCGATCCCATATTTGGTTCCTCGAGATTCACTTTCGGTAGGATGGAGCTTTTGAGCGGAGTTTCCTTTATCCCTGTGATGATAGGTTTGTTCGGTATGGGAGAGGTTTTCTACCAGATCTTTTCAGCAAAGAACTTTTCCACAAAAACTACAACTGAAATACCAAAGCAAGTTGGAAGAGTGGTTCCAACGCTCCGCGAAGTCAAAAAATTGACACCTGTTGCAC
>CAYXCE010000022.1:0-309 GCA_964463395.1 uncultured Pseudothermotoga sp. | reverse complement strand
CTGTTATCTTCACTCATTGGGATCATCATTGGAGCCATTCCTGGGGCTGGAGCTGACATTGCCGGTCTGGTCGCATGGGACCAAAGTAGAAAGGTCGCAAAAAATCCAGAAGAATACGGTAAAGGTTCTTTAGAAGGTTTGGCTGCATCCACAACAGCAAATAATGCTTGTCTCGGAGGAGCTTTGACTACCATGATGGCACTCGGGATTCCTGGAGATGCGGTAACTGCTGTTCTCATTGGTGCATTCATCATGTATGGGGTACAGCCTGGTCCCGTCATGTTCAGAGACAGATCGGACTTCGTCTAC
>CAYXCE010000021.1:0-10808 GCA_964463395.1 uncultured Pseudothermotoga sp. | reverse complement strand
ACGTTCCTCATCGAACCTTATCAAGAAATTATCGATGATCAACGGCAGAGATTCCGGTAGTTCCATGACTTCGTAGAGAGCGAGTTTATAGGAAAACGCCAGTTGATCGAGTGTAGCCCTACTGAGAGCGTTTTTGATCAGTTGTAATTCATTCCTCGCAGAAATTCTGATGGATAAGTCTTTATCTACAACAACTTCATCGGCTATTTTTGAAAACCTTTTGAACACGTTTATGAAAAGATTCGTGAAGTTCCTCACGTAACTTCCAGTCAGCTTTTCAAGCTCATCACTGAGGAAATGTAGAAGTGGCTGTGATCTTTCCAGTTTCTTACTCAGTATCAACAAATCTCCTTGAACCGATGAATACTGTTTCAGAATGTTTAACATTTTCTCGATGAGTAGATCCTCTTCGGCGTCTCTTTCTAACTTCTCAAGATCTGTTCGCAGCTTGATCGACTCTTCTTGAGTGTTCACGAGCAACTCCTCAAGCTTGATTTTTTCTTTCATCATATCTGAAAGATCTTCATATTGCCTCAAAAGGCAGTTTAGGTCCACCATTTCCACACATTTCTTAGTGTGTTCGAGTGATTCTTTTTGAAGCGTGAGTTTTTCAACGTGACGGCCCCTTTTCCAGGCAATCTCAACTTCGTCAAAGTCGGCCAAACCCAGATCGGACAGCAGTTGTTTCAGTTCCTGATCCTTCGATCGTAATTCTTGCTCGAGCATGATCACATCGTTTTTCGCTCTCTCTAAACTTTCTTTTAGCTGAGCAATCCTGACGTTCTTTTCATCTATCTGTGAGATGGTCTCTTCCAATCTCAGTATTACACTCGGCACGTCCGTGATCTCCGTAGCTCCGTATTGCTTGAGTTCTTTCAACAGGTCTTTCGATTCCTTCTCCAAATCTTTTCTCAATTGTTCGAATTTATCTCTCTCTTTCAGCCAACCTCTGTAACGCTCATAACTTTCCTTGAGTTCTGCAAGCCCCCTCACACCGAAATTAGAAAGAAATTTCTGAAGGGCTGAGGATTTTCTTTTTTCAATGGCCCGGAGCTCCAACTGGCATTTGATTGCATTCTCTTCGACTTCTGCCAGCTTCTTGTCCGATTTATACACACTCAGCACCGCAAAGATCGAACCAAAACCCAACCCACCAGACAGAACGAACCACCAATTGGATAGAACGAAACCGAAAACTGTGAAAATGACAGCGGTGAACAACATGATGACGCTTCCAATGCGAAGCCTTCTTATTTTGGTTTTGAACTGAGCAGCTTGTTCTTGAAAAGACCTCAATCTATCTTGAAGTTGTTGTTCCTCTTGGTTGAGGTCCGTCGATGCCTCCCTCTCCAAGTGTTCAAGAGAGATCTCGTTCAAACTCTCGAAAGATTTCCAACGGGATTCGTACTTTGATTCGAATTCCTGTAACTGCTTGGCGTTCGTCTCGAACAATTTATAGGAAAGCTTCAGATTCTTCAGTTTTAACCTGAAGGTTTCCAGATCCTCCCCTTTCAGTGCCTCGAGCAGCTCGTCGCGCTCACACGTTGTCTTCTGTAAAAGACTTGAAAGTTCTTTCAACCTCACTGTACGCTCTTCCAAAGCTTTTTCCTTTTCTTCCAATTGAAATTTCGCTTCGTGGAGACGCTTATACTGCTCATCATTCAGCATTGGTAACAACATTTCCTTTTCGATGGAACCTTTCACTCTTTCGAGTTCCTTAGTGATGTCTTGTTCAATTTCCTCTAAACGCCGTTTGAAGTTTTTTTCCAAATTTGTCAGTTGAGTTTGGAGTTTGACTCGCTCTTCCTCCAGTATAGACAGCCTATACCTAATCTTCGAGGCTTCTTCACACCTCAGGAAAAGCTCCTGCCTAGCTTGCTGGAGTTTTTCAACCTCGCATTTCAATCGGATCAGTTCCTCTTCGAGACGTTTTTTCTCAGAAAGGAGTTTCTCAGAATAGACTGGGACCTTCTCCAGTAAATCTCTCATCAACTGGGCTTCTTCGATCCGCTGAAGATTGCTCTTCAACCTCGCTGTGATTGAATCCCGAGCTTTCTGGATGGTCACATCTTCTTCGTCACTCAAAAAGAGCAGGCTATCTGCCAAATTCCTTTCAAGCAACCGATCGATGGTCTGACAATCGAGAGCTTTTTCCTCTTCGTTCTGCACTATTACGAGTTCTCCACCCAGCTCAGAACCATCCCAGGGTTGATACCTCGCCAATTCAGCTTCAGACAAGCTACAAAGGCACGATCGAATAAAATTGTAAAGTGTCGTTTTGCCCGATTCGTTGGGTCCATATATCACATTCAATCCTGGTTTGAGGGACAAATGGAAATCTTTGAACTTGCCAAACGCCTTGATGCTCAACCTTCGTAGTTCCACCGTTTCACCCCTGTAGGTCCAAAATCTCTATCAACAAGCATCTCAATTGTTCCGGACATCTTTCAAGAAGTTTTCTTTCCAACTCGTCTTTGACATCTCTGCAAGTTTGGAAAACGAAGATTCCCAACTGTGAAAGTTCCTGCGCTTTCGCTTCCGTCACCACGTCCAGAGTGTAAACGATCTGTCCCTCCTCGGGAAGGATAGATCCATCCTTTTGAACTGGCCTACAACCTTTTATCGAGCTTTTCACAAAGTTGAAATCGGCACCTTCTTCCACACAGAAGATTGGTTGTTCAACCTCCACGGGATTCGAAGAAAAACTGGGACACGATGCTTCGAACGAATCAAGGATCAAAACATTTTTTGGGAGAGGTAAATGGGCAATAGGTGAACCACGATCATACAATTTGAGAACTTTATCACTCGGCACAAGCGACAAAATCTCGATCGTTTGCTTTGGCATTGCAAGATCTCCGAAAAGTTCCAAAGCAAACAGTTCCTTGGCATCCAAACTGAGAAACTCCGTAAAGATAGCCCTTTTTTTCCTCTGAACTTGCCAAAAATCGAGTGGAAAATGAGCATCCTTGGAATCGAACAACCTGAGGCCCGCCAGGTATGCTTTCTTCAAATTCTATTCACCCGCCTAAATTTGAGCGTGTACAGTCTAAATCCAAACTGAGGAAGCTCACAATCAAGTTTTATCGAGGCACTCTCCCGTTTCCATTCGGTTCCATCCCAAGAGTGAACCTCTACAACTTCGATTTCTTCACCCAGAGTACGATCGAGCAGAACGCTGACATCACTTTCAGTTGTCTTCAAGTTGGCGAGGACGATCAGAGCACTATCGTGAGTCCAGTAAGATGCGTTGCAGATGGTGCCATCCTGCCAACCGAGATAGACAGGTTTGTACTGTCCATCGACGATGAGGTCTAAAAATTGATCCCTTATCTTGACGAGTTCACTGAGAAAGTCAACGAGCTCAGTCCTTCGCCAGTGTAAAACATAATGATCGAAGAAAGCAAGCTTACCTTGAAATTCATCATCGCAACTCAATGTGAACCTGCCACAGGCATCGTTGTCCAAACCAAGATTCATCGGTTGGGGCTCCTCTATTTCTTGTCCACAGTTCAGCGTCATCACACCATTCTTCGAAAAAGCGCAGAGGAATGGTAGAAGACGCTTGAGCTTCTGGCCTTCTCTGCGAGTCACGACTCGAGGCGTGTCGGGTGTTTCAGCTGCAGCTAAAAACGGTAAAGCCATACTGCACGAGAGAGTCTGGAAGAATTCGTATGTTTTGTCTGGAAACCTCGGCAACATCCACCAACTGTTTCCGACTATGACGTCATAGCCAGACTCGGCGGCTTCGACTGCTCTGTGCGGTTCAAGTTCCTCTGCAATAAAAACGAAAGCGGGATCGATCTTTCGCGCATTACTCATAATCATCTGCTGAAGCTCCGCTGGAAGCGCATGTCCCATGTCCAGCCTCACACCATCTATACCGTATTTTTGCTGAAAGTGTGGAAGAACCGATGCGATGTATTCCCACAACTGTGAATTGTTTTTCTCTCCAGGGAACCGGCTCGCCTTGATGACATCGAAAAGCACGTACGGAGGTTGTCCTTCTCTCACCTTCCCCTTCGCAGTGATCGGATGATCCAAATGCAACCTCAAGAAGGTCACGTCGTCCCAAGTGGGTTGTGGATCGTTCACCCAATCTGAAAAACCGGGTGCCGTGATCACACCGAACTGCTTCGCAATCTCAAAGATGAAATTCTCTTCTCGACAATTCTTAACGAAATTTTCCCACTTTTGCGGATTCAATCTTGAAGGATCGTAGGTGAATTTATTTAGATGCATTTTGATGCTGGGTAGATCGTACAGATCGCGCATCTGTTCGAACGTTGGTTGGCAAAAACCGAGATGTTCAACTTTTGGAGGAGCGTAGCTGGCAAGCTCTTCAACTTTCACCCAGTAGAACCACTCTGGATGGTTCAAGATCAAGTTGCAGTCCCGCGCAGCCGTACGGGGGATGAAATCCAACACGACCCTGATACCCACCATGTGGCAGGCTTGAACTAAAGCTTTCAGTTCGTCTTCAACACACCAACCTTCGAGCAATGGATCGTGATACTTTTGATCTATCTTCAAGAAATCCTTCACGGCGTAAGGTGAACCGATCTCGCCCTTCTTGAACATCTCACTCGACTCGGTTATGGGTAAAAGATAGAGCACGTTCACCCCAAGCCTTTTCAGATGCGGTAACAACGCGACCATTTTGAGGAAAGTCCCACTTTCCCGATAACCCAAGACATCGTCTTGCTCGAATCTTCCAAAACCTTTGTGATTGTACGCACTGTTGGTACGAACCAAACTGCTGTACAGAACAGCTCGCCTTATCCACTTTCTGTCCAACTCATTTTTCTGCAAATTCAAGGATTTTCCGATCTCAGCATCGAACAACTTGTTCTTTTCCAACCACGTTCGAAGGTGTGTATAGAAAACACCGGGATCCACGAAAACTTTCTCACCTTCCATTCTCGAAGGACCGTCGTACCAACCTTCGAGCCAAACTCTCGGTAAACAGTAATCCATTCTGCCTTTAGTTTTCACGCTGCTCAACATCTCAAAAATCACGTGCTGATCACCTCAAAAGTTTTCCAGATAGATTTTTTGTTCCTCGGTGAGTTCGTCTACCTCCACACCCATGCTTGCAAGTTTCATTCGGGCGATCTCTTCATCGATGTGCTTAGGAACGGGATAAACCCCTGGTTCAAGACTCGTACTCGCAAGGTGTATCAACGATAAAGCTTGGACAGCAAAGGAAAGGTCCATTATTTCCACTGGATGTCCATCGGCAGCGGCCAAATTCACCAATCTTCCCTCTGCCAACAGATACAATGTCCTACCGTTCGCTAGTCTGTAAGCGGTCACGTTCGGTCTCGCTTCGAATTTTTCAACACAGATTCTCTCTAAAGCCTTAACATCGATCTCCACATCGAAATGTCCTGCGTTGGCCAGAATCGCCCCATCTTTCATCTGCATGAATTCATTTTCACTTATCACTTTGGTGTTCCCAGTCACCGTTATGAAGAAATCACCTATCTTTGCAGCTTGTGAGATTCTCATCACTTCGAATCCATCCATCAACGCCTCGAGTGCCTTCACGGGGTCTACCTCGGTGATTATGACGCGGGCCCCCAATCCCTTCGCACGCATCGCCACACCTTTACCACACCAACCATAACCGCACACCACCGCGACCTTACCAGCCACGGTGAGGTTCGTGTTCCTCATGATGCTGTCCCACGTGGACTGACCTGTACCGTAACGATTGTCGAACAAATGTTTGGTGAACGCATCGTTCACAGCGATCACGGGAACTGTGAGCAAATTTTTTCTGTGCAGTGCTCTGAGTCTTCTCAAACCCGTAGTCGTTTCTTCGGTGACACCTTTTAAATGCGCCAGTACTTCCTTGAATTCGGTGTGGGCGGTCACCGTGAGGTCCGCCCCATCGTCCAGAATCAAATTGGGTTGAGTTGAGAGGACATCTTTAATACCTTTCATGTAAATCTTTTCGTCGCTCGTACGCTTCGCATAGACGATTAAACCTCGTTCTCGCAGAGCTTCGGCCACATCATCTTGCGTGCTCAAAGGATTGCTCCCAGTCACCACCACTTCGGCACCAAGTTCTCTGAGCAGCAGCGCGAGTCGAGCCGTCTTCGCTTCGAGGTGTATGGACATGCCAACGCGGAGTCCTTTCAACGGTTTCTCGTGTTTATACTTTTCTTCAATCGATCTCAGAAGTGGCATGAATTTGTAAACCCAATCGATCTTGATGTGACCGGTTTTCAAAATCCTTCACTCCCCTCAGAAGATACGTCTCACCAATTTTATGGCCCCTTGTGGACAAACCTCATGGCACACATAACACTTGATACACTTATCGTAATCGATCTTCAAACTGTCAATGTCTATCGCTTTTGCGGGACATCTTTCCTCACATATTCTACAGCGAACGCACGTGTCTTTTGAAATCTTTGGAGAACGGGCCAAACGTCGCGCAATCTTTTGAAGAGCGGATGGAACCGGTAGAACTGGGACGGTGCTTGGAAGCTGTATTTGACTGGTCCAGTCCCCTTCAACGATGTGATCAGATATCAAATTCCTTCGAACTGATTCTTGCACAGTGTAGACGATCAATGGATCAACGTTCAACCTCTTGCACAACACGAAATCGAGTGTGAATCCGTCCGTTCCAACTGCGATCACACCAAAGTGTCTCGTTCTACCGTTCGCTGGACCGTTGGCTTCCATTCCGATGATTCCATCGACGACGTTGAGAGTGGGTTTGACCAACATGTGAATGTCCACCAAAAGGGCGGCGAAGTTTTCGTTCGTTCCACACCTCATGTGCCAGCCAGATTTCTCCAACCCTGGTACACAACCGAAGGTGTTCTTCACGGCCAGGGTGAGTACCATCTGAGAGTGCGTTTTCAACTTTGCGAGGTTGATGATCCTGTCAACTTCGAAAATCCTTCTGTCTATATTTATTCTCTTGTAGATCTGTCCATCCACGGTGATGGGCTGGTCCAGTTCAAAGATGGGTACATTCAAACTTCGACACACATCTTTGATTCCCGTCTTTTCTGCGATCTTTTCAAAATTCCCTGAAGCTGGACTATCAGCCACCATTGCACGACATCTCACATCTTTCAAAAATCGCAACACCGTCTCGAGTATCGCTGGGTGAGTCGTCACACCTTCTTCAGGTCTGCGGGCTGAGAGCATGTTGGGTTTGACGAGCACCGTATCGCCTGGTTTGAAAAGTTGTGCATGTTCTCGCAAAATCTTCGTCAGTGCGTCATCGGCTTCGGAATAAGAATCACAGGATTGCAAATAAATTTTCATAAAAGCCTCCTATCATGAATCTTGTGCCTTCGATTGAACTCTATTCTTTTCAAACTTTATCATAGTTTATCATCAGTTTGGAGGATCGCAATGAGCAGTGTGGTGGTGAACCAAGTTCTAACGATCTTTCTGTTGGTGGGATTCGGATTCGTTCTAAAAAAGATAAAACTATTGAACGATGGCTTCACGAAGAGCAGCTCAGATTTGATCGTGTATGTCACACTACCTGCGATGATCATCAGCTCGATGGACAGAGATTTTTCCAGCGACGTGGCCAAAACCGCTTTTCAAATTTTCTGCATGGGTGCCATCATGTACGCTTGTACCACATTCTTGGCTTACCTCTTTGTCTGGATGAGAAGGTTCAATGAAGATCAGCGGGGAGTTTATATGTACATGATCATCTTCGGAAACGTGGGTTATCTGGGCTATCCAGTTTCGGCCATTCTGTTCGGTAGCATAGGAGTTTTCTACACCGCTGTTTTCAACATATGGTTCAACCTGTTGACGTGGACGCTGGGTGTGAGTATCATGTCGCGCCGTAAATTGAGTCTGTCCAAAATCCTGTTGAATCCAGGTTTGATTTCAACACTCCTTGGTTTGCTCATCTTCCTCACACCTTTGACTTTGCCAACGATAGTGAGGTCAGTCCTTGACAACGTTGGTTCTATGACAACTCCCCTCGCGATGTTCCTCGTGGGTGCCTTCTTGGCAGAAGCGCGTCTGAAAGATTTCATAGCGAAGATGGATCTGTATCTCGCTTCGATCTTGAAACTCGCCCTGGCTCCGATCTTGGTCTATCTGTGCGTCAAATATCTGAAGACCGATTCGATAGTTAAAATGCTCCCCATCGTGATGGCAGGTATGCCTTCTGGCGTGAACACGGCCATTTTCGCGAAAATGTTTGACAGAGATTATAAATTGGCGGCTCAGGGTGTGGTGCTTTCCACAGCCCTCTCGATGATCAGTTTACCGATTCTGATCGTTCTCATCGTGTGATCTTTTTGGAATCTCCATGATCCGGAAGAACAGCTCTGTGATAGTGTTTGCGTTCTCTCACTTGAAATAGTTTGTGGATAATGATAAAATTACAAAGGACGCCGAGGTGGCGGAACTGGCAGACGCGACTGACTCAAAATCAGTTGAGGGTTGACCCCCTCGTGCGGGTTCGACTCCCGCCCTCGGCACCAGCCCGCCGAAAGGCGGGTTTTTGTGTTAAAATCTCGATCGAGGGATTCAGGACATGAAACGCTTCGTATTACCCTTAGTGGTGTTCACCGTCGCTCTGAGTTTCATGGTTTTCATGAATATGAGACATGTCAAAATTCGATTCCAATCCGACGCGGAAGTTTTCAAAAGTGTTGTCGAGATAATTTGCAACAGCATCAGTGCCAGTTACTTTCAATGGACTGTAATGTACGAAGCTGTTCTGAAGGGTGAAGATTTTGAGAAACTCATCTCGGATATGAATGTCACTTTCCCTGTGATCGAGCGTGTTTGGTTGCAGAAGAGTGAGAACGAGACTTTCGAGATTTACAAAATATTCAGCGAGAGTGGAGAACTTTTCGTCAAATTTAAAATTTACAACGATGATTTGAGCGCCTCTATCGAGAACAAATTCGTCCTGATACAGATAGACGTGTACAAACTTTTGAACTTACTCAACATGGAACACATCGTCATGACTCCACACGGTTCACCGTTCGCACTCGGACTACGTGCGAAAGTTTCAAAACCCCCTATCGATGGTTTTTCGCTCTTCGTCTCCGTCTTGGCTGCCCTGACGAGCTGGATGTATTCGAACTTGAAGGAACAAAAATACAAACTCTTGAATGAATTGGCACACAAAGAAGAATTACAAAGGAGAAGCTTTGTACTCGAAGCACTCAACGATATCACTCGTGAAATGCTCCTCGGCGCGAGTGAGTCGGCGTACCAGCTGATACTCAAGAAAGCTGTGGAATGCGTTCCACACGCACAGGCAGGAAGTTTGCTGTTAAGGGAGAATTCAAAATTTCGTTTCGTTGCCGCTGTAGGTTTTGACCTCCCCCATCTGACCGAGTTGACCGTTTCCGAAGAGGAACTTTCAGAATGGGTTCACTACGCCGAATATTTCGTTCGAAAGAATCCTTATGAGTTAGACAGGGAAATACTCAACCACGAAAGATTGCAAATACTCGTTGAACATGGTGCTTTGAAAAACATAAAATCGACGCTCGTCGTTCCGGTGAGGATAGAGGGACGTGTGGAGATCTTGTTCAACCTGGACAATTTCGAATCTGAAGAGGCCTTCACGGAAGAAGACGTACAGATCGCTCGTTTGTTCGCCAACCATGTGGGTATACTGTTGAGACGATTGAAACTTGAAAATCAACTGAAGGAACAGTACAAATTGATCGAACACATTTCATATCATGATCCTCTCACAGGCTTGGCGAACAGAAGATTCCTCGAAGAAGCTTGTGAAAAACTGCTGCTGTTGGCGAAGAGAGAAAATAAAAACGTCGCAGTGCTCTTTATAGATCTTGTGAACTACAAAGACATTAACGATACTTATGGTCACGAAGTCGGTGATTCGGCGCTCAAAGTGATCGCCGAGAGATTGAAAAAAGTTGTCCGCTCGAGTGATTTCGTTGCCAGGTTCGGTGGAGATGAGTTCATCTTACTCTTGTACGATTGCAACATGAATGGTGCCTTGGAGATGGTGAAAAGACTCATCGAAACTGTTGAAAAACCCATAGTGATAGACAGTGTGCAGTTACAGATCGGTGCCACCATCGGTGTGGCTGAGTATCCGAAAGACGGTGAAACGCTCGATAAGTTGATAAGGAAAGCCGATGCAGCGATGTATCTGGCAAAAAGAAAAGGTATCAGCGTTGCGACGACGAACGAACTTAGCGATTGAAGGTTAACAAGTGATATAATTCTCTCAGACTTGTGAAATTCTTAACAGGAGGTGAAGCAGTTGGATAGCGTATGCACGACGGGAGAAAGACTTTTCCAAGAACTCGATGAGTATATGAAATCCATCAACGCAACTCCCGACAAACTCATCTCTGTTCTGCAAAAAGCTCAAGAGATCTTCGGTTATCTCTCACCTCAAGTTCAACAGTACATCGCTGATGCTCTGAACATCCCAGTCTCGCAAGTCTACGGCGTCGTCACTTTTTACAATTTCTTCTCAATGACGCCGAAGGGTAAAGTACAAATAAAGGTTTGTCTGGGAACCGCCTGTTATGTCAAGGGAGCTGACAGGGTTCTCGAAAGATTCCTCGAAGAACTCGGCGTGGAACTGGAAAGACCAACCAAGGATGGTCAGTTCTCCGTACACGCTGTCAGATGTTTGGGCGCTTGCAGTATGGCACCTGTAGTCCTAATTGGTGAGAGAGATTTCTACGGTAGATTGAAACCGGATATGGTGCCCAGAATCATAGCGAAATATAGGGAGGTGAAGTCATGAGCAAAATCAAATCAATTGAGGAGCTCATGAAAATCAAAGAGAAAGCTTTGAAAGA
>CAYXCE010000020.1:0-11157 GCA_964463395.1 uncultured Pseudothermotoga sp. | reverse complement strand
GATCTCGTTTTTGAGATCAAGAAGGTGTTGGAAAGGGGTGAAAGGGCCCTCGTAACCGTGCTTACAAAAAAGACCGCGGAACGTTTGAGTGAATATCTAACGGAGCTTGGTATCAGATCGCTTTACATACACTCAGAGCTCGATGCCATCGAACGAATTGAGGTACTCAAGAAACTCAGAAGAGGAGATGTGGACGTCGTTGTTGGAATAAATCTGCTCAGAGAAGGTTTGGATCTTCCAGAAGTTTCACTGATTGCCATAATGGATTGTGACAAGGAGGGTTTTTTGAGGTCTGAAACGACTTTGATACAGATCATGGGAAGAGTGGCTAGGAACCTCAATGGAAAGGTTCTCATGTATGCGGATCGTGTCACACCTGCTATGGAGAGAGCTATACAAGAAACTAACAGAAGGAGACAGATTCAAATTGAGTACAATAAAAAACACGGCATAACACCGAAACCCATCATAAAGCCACTACAGATGGAGATATTCGAGAAGTTTGTGGAAGAGAAACCCAAGTTAGACTATTTGGACCTCGTGAAGGATCTCAGCTTGGAAGAACGTATAGCAGTTTTGGAAGAGGAGATGTACAGGGCAGCGAGTGAACTGAGGTATGAAGATGCAGCTGTGTTGAGAGATGAAATTTTCAGGTTGAGGGAGGAGTTGAGGAAGAATGAAACCCATTTGTGAAGCTGCGAAAAGAGCAGGAGAAATGGCTATGGAGTTTCTTAAAAAAGGGTTCTCAACGAGCACGAAGAGTATGAGAGCAGATGTGGTGACTCAGGCAGACGTGGAATGCCAGAGGATCATCGTTGAAGTGTTGAAGCAGTATTATCCAGAAGCGATTTTCGTCCTGGAGGAAGGTTTTGAGGGTGGGGGTATACCGAAAGGAGAAACGGTGTTCGTGGTTGACCCTATAGATGGAACTCTGAATTATTCACATTCTCTGCCGTACTTTGCTGTGAGTATAGCTATGCTCAGTTTTGGAAGAATCGTCGAGGCCGCTGTGTACATGCCGTGGTCTGACGAGATGTTCTACGCTGAGCTCGGCAAGGGTGCTTTCGTGAACTACGAACGCATTGTGAATCGCAAAAGACCAAGTATTGATCGTGCGCTCTTGGTCACAGGTTGGCCCTACGATGAAACAAAATTGAACTGGGCGATGAGGAGCGTCGAGAAGCTCACGAAACTCTGTCAAGAGGTTCGAATAATAGGTTCCTCAGCGCTTGAACTTTGTTATGTGGCGCAGGGAAGATTCGATGGTTATTGGGAAATTGGGTTAAAACCCTGGGATGTGGCTGCGGGTGTCTTGATCGCGAGGGAAGCGGGGATAATCGTTGAAGGTCTTCAGGGTGAGTTCGATCTAGAGAGAGGGGACATAGTGGCGGCAGTACCATCGATCATTGAGCAGTTGAAGTCTGCTCTGGTGAGTTGTGAGACCTGAAATCGTGGTTGAAGGGACAGTTGGAGCTGGTAAGACAACGTTGATCAACCTCATTTCCGAAAGGCTCAAATTGGAGCCTCTTTTCGAATTAACTGATGAGAAACTCGTGGAATTGTTGAACCATTTCTACGCCGAACCAGCGAAATGGGGTTTTCATTTGCAAATGTACTTCCTCACAAAGAGATTTCAGCAAATGGAGTTGGCGAAAAAGGTTGGCAATGTAGTGATGGACAGATGCATATACTGCGATCACATCTTTCCCACTGTGCTTTTGAAGAGGGGTGAGATGAGCCGACTGGAGTACGAAATATACAAAGAAATACACGATGAATTTTTGAAATATTCCTCACCACCGAAATTGATGATCTATCTTCGTTGTTCAACACAGACGGCGATAGAGAGGATTAAGAAGAGGGGGCGTAAATGGGAACTCGTTATCGATGAGAATTATTGGCACACCTTGAATGAAGAATATGAAAGCTTTTTCTCAAATTATAGTCTGTCTTCTTTACTGATAGTGGAATCGGATCGCATGGATGAAAACTTCCGAGGGGTTGAAGACGCTGTGTTATCCATTTTAAGGGTGAGACGCAAGGGTGTCTGGGTCTATGATGGGATCAAGCTCAGAAGGAGGAACTAACATGCTCGAGATAGTAGTTGAAGGAACGGTTGGGGCGGGAAAAACGGCCATGGTTGAGATGCTTGAGAGAGAACTGGGCATGAAAGCTTTCTACGAGATGAACGATGAGCTCGCAGATCAACTGTTGGAAAAGTATTACGCAGACAAACATCGTTGGTGCCTCGCAATGGAACTTTATTTCTTGCACAAAAGATTTCTTCAATTACAACAGGCAAACCAGATTGACTGCGCAGCGATGGATAGATCCATGTTGGGCGATCTCGTTTTTGTGAAGATGCAGAGGCACCTAGGATTTCTCCAACCCTTAGAGTACGTAGTGTATGAGCAATTCTACCAAACTATGTCGAAGATCTCACCTCACCCCAGATTGTTGATATACATCAAATGTAAGGTTGAGACGGCGATAGATCGCATAAAGAAAAGGGGTAGACCCTACGAATTAACTGTCGAACCTGAATATTGGTATCAATTGACAAAATTCTACGACGAAACATTTTTCTCCAATTTGAGGGGAAACGTTCTAGTGATCGATGGGGATGAGATAGATTTCGTTGAAAATGAGCATCATCGGTTGCAAGTGTTGAAAGCTGTTGAAGAAAGCTTGAGATTTGGGGGTATTCGCTGGTTGAGCAGCGATGGGGTGAGAAGCGTAGAAAACTGGTATAATAAAGTTTAGCCAAATCTGAGGTGTGGTTTTCGTGGAAAGGGAAAGATGGAAAACAATCGGTGAGACGTTGAAAAAAGCGCGTGAGGCGCTTGGTTTAGGTCTTGAACTGCTATCGCAGAAGATAGATGTTCCCCTTTGGAAGCTGAGACTCATAGAAGAGGGGCAATTCGATAGGGTTGATGCTCCCTTCTACGTGAGGTATTACATAAAATTGTACGCACAAGAAGTGGGGCTTGATGCGAGCCAGCTAGTAGGTACAGAAGATTTCTCAAAAGAGGAAACAAAAATCGCGAGCAAATCGAAAAAGACTCTTTTGGCCGAAACGCTCAATGTTTTGATGCTTGCGATATTTTCTGTTGCGCTTATCTTTTTTGTTTATTCAGTGATCAGATTCTTTGGTGTGCTCCACGAGCCGAGTGTAAAACTTGTGAATACGAGTGGTCAAGTCATCCTTTTGGATGGCAAGCCTGTGGCTCCGGGTGAGACGGTTTTGTTGAAAACCGGTAGCAAGTACGAGATCAAGAATAATAAGGGAGGTTGCACCATAATATCTGCGAATAAACGCTGGGTGGTGAGGGTTGAGAACTTCGAGGTGGTGCTGTGGGAGAGGTGAAGAAACCTGAGCTCGTGAATCTGATCATCTTTGCTTTCTCGCAGTACATAGATTACTGGGTGGAGACACTGAAACCAGAACTTGAGTCAGCTTTCGGAAGAATAGATTACATTTCGAAGAAGCTGCCCTTCAGCATTTATACGAGCTATTACGACAGAGAATTGGGTTCCGATCTTTGGGGTGTATTACTGAGCTTTGAAAATTTGATTCATCCATCCTTGCTCGCCGATGTGAAGCTTTACACGAACGAATTGGAAAAGAAGTACTGTGTGGAAGGTAAGAGGAAATTCAACTTGGATCCTGGTTATGTGCATCATTCGAATTTTGTTTTAGCGTCCACAAAATCGTGGGGTAATAGGGTATATTTGAAGAACGGTGTGTATGCTGAGGTGACTTTACTGTATCTTTCTGGTGAGTTCAGACATTGGGAGTTCACTTACCAGAATTATAGGAGCGATGATTACAAACAAGAGTTGAAAAAGATCAGAGAACTGTATTTGTCAAAACGAAGGTGTTTTCTAAAGGGTGAGGAGATCGATGAGAATAGGAATAAAGGTTTTGGGCTGTCCGAAGAACGAGGCGGATTGCGATGTTTTGGAAGCAATCCTTCGGAACAGGGGCCATGAGATTGTAGATGATGTAAACGAAGCCGAACTGATAATAATAGATACCTGTTGTTTCATAGAGGATGCGAAAAGAGAATCGATAGATGAGATACTTGACTTCATAGAGTACAAAAGGAAAAAACCCTTCTTCTTATGCGTAAAGGGTTGCCTCGTGCAGAGGTACGCATCGCAGTTAGTTGAAGAATTACCAGAAGTGGATGCTTGGTATGGTGTACTGCCCCCCCAACGCCTCGCAGAAGCTATCGAGAAGAAAATCAGCTTTTTTGTGGGAGAACCCGACACGGTATATGATTGTGCGCCTCGCTCAAAAGTTGGTAGTTACGCTTATGTCAAGATTGCAGATGGTTGCGACCGTTCATGTACTTTTTGTGCGATTCCAGCCTTCAAAGGCGGATTCAAAAGCCGCAGTGTGGAGAGTATCTGCTCGGAGGTACGAGAGCTCATCCAAAAGGGTGTAAAAGAAATTGTGCTCGTCGCCCAAGACACAACGGCATACGGTATTGATCTGTATGGAAAACCCTCTCTACCTTCCTTGATAAGAACGTTGGATCAATTGGAAGGCGATTTCCGCATAAGGATCATGTATATGCATCCAGACCATTTTGATGATGAGATATTGAAAGTTTTTTATGAGTCGAAGAAAGTCCTTCACTATTTTGATCTGCCAGTTCAGCATGGTAGTGACAAGGTGTTGAAGATGATGGGGAGAACGAAGAGGAGTGAAGAGCTCTTAGATATGATTTCTTCGATACGTGAATTGTTACCAGATTCTGCAATAAGATCGAGTATCATCGTCGGATTTCCAGGCGAGACGGATGAAGACTTCGAAGAACTTTTGAACTTCCTGAAAGAGGCCAGATTCGAGAGACTCGGTTGCTTCATTTATTCAGAGGAAGAAGGAACGTTAGCAAGTAAATTGCAAGACAAAGTTGACAGAGAAACCGCGAGGGAAAGACTCGAAGAAGTTATGCTCCTTCAAGCGGAGATAGCTAAAGAAAGGTTGAGCAGGTTTTTCGAACGAGAATTGACAGTGCTCATAGAAAAATCTGCAAAAAGTTGTTACATTGGACGTTCACATCTGGATGCGCCGGAGGTTGATGGAGTGGTACGGGTACATAAAGATCGAAGAGTGAGCACACCTTCTTACCAAACTGTCAAAATATTGGGCACGGACGGTTTCGATATGAGAGGGGTGTTCGCATGAATCTACCGAATCTCATTACGCTCTCCAGGCTTGCCCTGACTGTTCCTGTGTTTCTAACAGTCGAAGCAGGTTGGTGGAGATGGGCTTTGTTTTTCTTCGCACTTGGATCGCTGAGCGACTATTTGGATGGTTTTTTCGCCAGAAAGCTGAACCAAGTGACCAACACGGGTAAGGTGATCGATCAGATCGTGGACAAGATTTTTGTGAATTCTACGCTTATAGCACTCATCCCTATAATCCCAGCTTGGCTCGTTGCGCTCATCGTATCGAGGGATATCGTTGTGAGTGCCATCAGAATCTTAGCGGCTAGCAGAGGAACCATTGTGCAGGCAAACTTCTACGGGAAGGTGAAAACGGTAGCGCAGATGACCCTCATCATTGTTACGCTGGCCTCAAGAAGTTTCTTGCGTGCGCTCGATCCAATTGAAATGGTTCTGATCTATCTTTGCGCTTTCTTCACGATGCTATCCGCCATCGTCTATGTGTATCAAAACAGAAAGGCACTGGGGGGATGAAAGTGAGGACCTTCATCGCAGTCGACGTGAATGACACTGTTAGGGATGTGTCTCAGCAGGTGATTGAGAAGCTCATGAAGAGGGGTTTCAAAGCAAACTGGGTCAGTAGAGAAAACGTACATCTAACTCTGTTTTTTCTTGGAGAAGTTGAGACCAATCGTGTTGCACAAGTGGCGGAACACATTTCTCACAGAGTCAGAGGTTTTCCTTCCTTCTCTTTCGTTGTTGAAAAAGTAGGATGCTTCTCTCGCAACAATCAACCAAGAGTGATCTGGCTTGGTGTTCGAACAAACCAGCTTCTGCGTAGATTGTATGAGGAGGTAAAAGCAGAGTTAGTCAAACACAATTTTGGTTTCGAAGAGAAATTTTCACCTCACATAACTATCGGAAGAATCAAGGATTTTCCGATGGCATGGCAACCGTTGATAGAAGACATCAATTACGATCCGATCACTGTTGCTGTCGATCGGATCACTGTGTATTCTTCAACCTTGACCCCCAAAGGTTCAGTGTATCGAAAAGTTTTCGAGTGTCTTTTCGAAGGAGGTTTGGTCAAACATGAGTGAGAGCGAAAAAGAAAAAGATCAGAAAGCGAAATCTGAAGTACTTGAGAAAGCGATCAAAAAAATTGAAACGAGTTTTGGAAAAGGTTCAATAATGATTCTTGGAGAGGAAACCAAAATTGCCCCTGTTGAGGTCATTTCAACTGGATCTCTCGCATTGGATATCGCCACGGGTGTGGGTGGTTATCCCAGAGGCAGGATCGTGGAAATCTTCGGACCAGAGGCAAGTGGTAAGACAACTTTGGCACTGCACGCTATAGCGGAAGCGCAGAAGACGGGAGGTATAGCCGCAATAGTCGATGCCGAGCATGCCCTCGATCCATTGTATGTCAAAGCTTTGGGTGTTGATCTCAAACGCTTACTCATATCGCAACCCGACTACGGTGAACAGGCGTTGGAGATCGTCGACGAACTGGTGCGAAGCAATGCGGTTGATCTGATAGTTGTTGATTCCGTGGCTGCATTGGTTCCACGTTTAGAAATCGAAGGTAGCATGGGAGAAATGCAAGTAGGCCTGCAAGCTAGATTGATGTCTCAAGCTTTGAGAAAGATCGCTGGTAATGTGAGTAGATCGAAAACCATAGTGATATTCACCAACCAAATAAGGATGAGGATAGGTTCTATGTACTCCAATCTTGAGACCACCGCGGGAGGTCTCGCCCTGAAATTTTATGCAACAATGAGGATCGATGTTAGGAGATCAGATGTCATCAAGGATGGAAGCGAATCTGTGGGAATAACGGTCGCAGCGAAGGTGGTCAAGAACAAAGTTGCGCCGCCATTCAAGAAAGTTGACATAGACATCGTATTTGGCAAAGGTGTTGTTAGAGAAAACGAGCTCTTCAATCTCGGTGTTTCCGAAGAGTTGATACAGAAGAAAGGTAACTGGTACTTCTACGTGGCAGACGATGGAAAGGAGTACACCTTGGGGCAGGGAAAAAACAACGTTATACTCTTCCTTGCACAGAATCCACGTATTGCTGCCGAAATTGAGAGGAAGATCAGGCTTAAGTACAACTTGCCGATGGGTGAAAAAGATGAAAAAAATCGCTGAAGCTTTGAATTATGCGAAGAAGCTTTTGAGATTTAGAGCAAGGTCCAAAGCTGAGGTCAGAGAGAGGCTTTTGATGAAAGGCTTTGATCCAGAAACAGTTGAAGCCGTTATGATTAACTTGGAGAGGTCGGGTTACCTCGATGACGAGAAATTTGCCTATCTTTATGCGAGTGATTTGCTCGTTGTTCACGGTTACGGGCCTTTGAAAATAAGAGCGAGGTTGAGACAACTTAAAGTTGATCAGGATATCATCGACAGAGTCATCGAGAAAGTCCTAAACGAAACGGATCTGAAAGATGTTTTGAAGAGGATCATCGGGAGGCAGAAACTCAAAGGCGCTGAAGCGAGAGAGTACCTTTTTCGCAGAGGTTTCACTGAACGAGAAATAGATTCGCTTGAAGAGGGAGGTGTCGAGACATGACGCTGGTTGTTGCAATAGTTTGTGCGCTTGTAGGTTCGTTCCTTGGATATTTAATTGCGAAGTCGAGTATAGAGAGAGCGTACAAACGAGCACAAAAAGATGCCGAAAGTATCATCAAGAAAGCCGAACAGGATGCTGCTGAATTGAGACGGAAGACCATCGTGGAAGCCAGAGAAGAGGTTCACAAGCTCAGGGAAGAAGTAGAAACAGAGCTTAGAAGGAGAGAACAGGAGATCAGACTCATTGAGGAAAGACTTTTGAAGCGCGAGGAAATGCTCTCCAAGCGCGAAGAATTGGTTGAAAAAAAGGAAAGTTCCTTGGAACAACTGAGAGCCCAGCTTGAATCAGCGAAGAAAAAAATCGAACAGAGAGAGAAAGAACTGGATGAAAAGTTCACTGAACTTGCGGGCATGACAGTTGAAGAAGCCAGGCAGATAGTTCTCGATGAGGCTCGTAGCAGATACGAGCATGACTTGGCATTGATATTCAAGCAGATCAAAGAACGTTATGAAGAAGAAGCTGAGAGAGAAGCGAAAAAGATCATCGCCGCAGCGGTACAGCGGTATGCACCGGAGTATGTCGGTGAAATCACAGTTTCGACTGTCAGTCTTCCCAACGATGAGATGAAGGGTAGAATCATAGGACGCGAAGGTAGAAACATAAGGGCGTTCGAAAAAATAACTGGTGTAGATCTGGTTATAGACGATACACCAGAGGTTGTCGTACTTTCCAGTTTCAATCCCATTCGCAGGGAGATAGCTCGCATCACACTTGAAAAGCTCGTTGCAGATGGAAGGATACATCCTGCAAGAATAGAGGAAATGTACGAGAAAGCGAAGCAAGAAGTGGAGAAAGCTATAAAGGAAGCTGGCCAGGAAGCTGTATTAAAAGTGGGAGTAACTGCGATACATCCGGAACTGGTAAAACTGTTAGGAAAACTGAAATACAGGACGAGTTACGGCCAAAACGTTCTGGCACATTCCATAGAAGTAGCACAACTTGCAGCACTCATGGCTGATGAGCTCGGTCTCGATGCTGAAAAAGCCAAACGTGGAGGATTGTTACACGACATAGGTAAAGCGTTGGATCACGAGGTGGAAGGTTCTCATACAGAGATCGGTGCTGAAATCGTTAGACGTTACGGTGAACCAGAATATGTGGTGAACATGATCATGAGCCATCACGGAGAAGCCGAACCGACGTATCCGGAATCTGTACTTGTAGCTGCCGCAGATGCTTTGTCTGCTGCAAGACCCGGTGCCAGGCGTGAAAGTTTGGAGAATTACATCAAGAGATTGGTGAAGATGGAAAAAATCGCCATGAGTTTCAAGAACGTTGAGAAGGCGTATGCGATACAAGCGGGAAGAGAAATTAGAGTCATTGTGGAACCAGAAAAGGTGGACGATGCGGAAGCAGAAAAGATGGCTTATGAGATCGCAAAGAAAATCGAAGAAGAGGTGGAATACCCGGGTGTTCTCAAAGTTGTCGTGATAAGAGAGAAAAGGTCCATAGCGTATGCGAAGTGAGAGGGGTTTGAACCCCTCTCATTTTTATTTATTGGATGAAGAATCCTCCACAGCTTTCAAAAGCGCTGTGAAAATTGGGTGGGGATTACCAACTTTCGTTTTCAATTCAGGGTGATACTGAACACCTATGAAGAATGGGTGATCTTCAAGTTCTATCGCTTCAACGAAGTTCGACTTAGCACTTATGACGAGTTTATAACCCGCCTCGCCTGGGAGTTTGAACAGCTGTGGAAACTGGTCATGGTTTACTTCGTAGCGATGTCTGTGTCTTTCGGTGGTTTCTTCAATTTCGTTGTAGATCCGCCAAAGTTTTGTACCCCTAAATATGTGCATGGGTTGAGCACCGAGTCTCATAGTTCCACCGAGTTGTAGGATCTTCTTCTGTTCTTCCATCAACGTTATGACTGGATAAGGTGTGTTGGGATCGAATTCTGTGGAATTCGCATCTTTGTAACCGAGAACGTTCCTTGCAAATTCTATGACCATCAATTGCATCCCAAGACAGATACCAAGTATCGGTTTCTTGTACTCTCTGGCGTAACGTATGGCCCTCATCTTTCCCTCAATGCCCCTCTTGCCGAAACCTCCAGGAACGATGAACCCATCGAATTCAAACAGGAACTCGCAAACTTGTTCCCAACTCATGTCCTCCAGACTCTGTGCATCGACGACTTTGGGTTTGACACAACCGGCTAGAAACACCGATTCGATGATGCTCTTGTAAGCATCGTCCGTTCCTAGATATTTTGCTATCAACGCTATCTTGTGGTGTTTAAAACTCTTTGGATATTCCCATTTGAAGTTGGAATCGTTCAAATCGAGGTTCAGCTTCCTCGCGACTTTTTTGTGAACCTGGTTCTCTTTCAGCATTTCGACGATCGAGTAGACATTCGATACGTCAGGTAAATTTATCACCATGTCATGAGGAACACCACCGAACAGTGCAACTTTCTTGATCGTGTCCGAGTTCACAGGTGTTTCTGTCCTCACTACTATCATGTCCGGGTTGAGCCCAGCCCTTCTGAGCAGCTGAACAGACTGTTGGGTTGGTTTAGTCTTGAATTCGTTCGACGTTTTCAGATAAGGAACATACGTAACGTGGATGAACATGAAATCCCCAAATGGCTTTTCCAGGGCAAGCTGTCTAACGCTTTCCAGAAACACTTCACTCTCTATATCGCCCACGGTACCGCCTATTTCTATCACGTTCACTTCACCTTCGAGGGAATCTATCCTGCGCTTTATCTCATCAGTTACGTGCGGGACTATCTGCACAGTTGAACCGAGGTAACCTCCGTCTCTTTCTCGCTTTACGACTGTTGAATAAACCTGCCCAGCCGTTATGTTGTTCCTTCTGCTCATATCTTCTCCGAGGAATCTCTCATAATGACCGAGGTCCAAATCGGCCTCGTAACCATCCTCAGTGACAAAAACTTCACCATGCTGGTTTGGATTCATTGTGCCAGCATCTACGTTGAGATAAGGATCTATCTTGAGGACGTTGACCTTAATACCACATTCTTTGAGTAATCTGGCGAGGGAAGCACAGAATATACCTTTGCCTACACCGCTGAGTACACCGCCCGTGACAACGACGAATTTCTTCATGATGATCCCTCCAAAACAGCTTTTGCCAGCCTTTCCTCCCCCTTGAGTTTCAGAAATTCCGCAAGTTTCTCGCACGTTGGACTCGCACTCGAGCTACCCACTTTGGTTACAACCAAGGCTGAAGCAGCAACGGCCAATTTGAGAGCATCTCTTAGATCAAATTTATTGAGTTTTGCAAAAATATAAGCCGCATTGAAGGCATCCCCAGCGCCGGTGGTATCTATCACCTCGACGTCGTAAGCATCAACATGGTACGAGGCTTTCTCGGTGTAG
>CAYXCE010000019.1:0-11462 GCA_964463395.1 uncultured Pseudothermotoga sp. | reverse complement strand
GCACTGTACGCTTCTATCAGATGCCCATGAGAGGCCCCGTGGAGGGCCTTCTCGTTTTCTAAAGTCAGATTGTTTCCTTCACAACCCATCTACCGCTGACCAATTTGACACCGAGATAGACGAACGGCGTATCGATCAGCGCTATGATGAACTTCACCACGTATTGGGAGAAAACCATACGCAGAAGTACATTCCCTGGCACAATGTTGAAAAAAGCTACCGTTATGAAAACACAAGTATCTATGAACTGCGAAACAATGGTGGAAAGATTGTTTCTCATCCACAGATGCTTTCCTTTGGTAACTTTTTTCCACAGGTGGAAAGCCCACACGTCGTGGGTTTGTGAAAGAACGTAGGCAACCATACTCGCGAGCACTATCCTCGGTGTGGAAGAGAACACTTTCACAAAAGACTCATTGTGCTCGAAGAAACTCGATGAGGGATAAACGACCACGATTTTGGAGTAAATGGCCAACATGATGGAGACAAAGAAACCAGACCAAACGATTTTCTGAGCCACTTTTTTACCGTAAACTTCACTGACGATATCGGTTATCGCGAAAGTGATAGGGTAACAGATCACAGCGATCGGTACAACAAACGGTCCAAGGTTCACAAGCTTTGAAGCTGTGACGTTCGACGCAACGATTGCAAAAGTGAAAATACTCGTGAGTACAATGAACTTTTCATTCAACTTTTCCACGCTCGTACCCTCCAAGATCTCCCATTTGTGTGGTTGTTTTAATACCACCTCGGATGTTGTATATCACCGTCACTCTGAGTCTGTCAGTTCTGAGGAGATTTTTCAAATCCTCATATATCCTCTTGGTGACTTCTTCCTGATATATCCCAACGTTTCTGAAACTGATAAAGTAATACTTGAGCGATTTGAGTTCAACGATCTTGCCACCGTCTGGATAGTATTCTATGATGACCCTTCCGATATCCGGCAGACCTGAAAATGGACACACAGCAGAAAACTCGTCCGTTTCGATTTTGATGTACTCATCTTTTCCATCGAAGTCGATGGCCTCAAGAAAATCGTTTCTTATCGACTCATGACCTTCAAACCGAAAAGTTTTACCCTCAGCCTTTGGCATAATTCCACCTCCACCAAGAAACTTAGTGTATCACTTTTTAGAAAATTCAACTACAGAAGCCTATGAAGATGGAGCACTACGATTTTAAAAACTATAAGTTAACATTCTCTGGGCTTGCTTGTGTTATCATAATCAGGGTAAGTGAAATATTGTAATGACATTTCTAAAGGGGGAGGTGCTGCTATGAAGAAGTTCCTTCTACTGGTGTTTGTATTTTTGAGCTGCCTCATACTGGCCGCAGAATTTCTGATAGAAGACGAGCTTTTGACTCCGGATCGCTCACCGAAATGGGGAGGAACGCTCAGGCTTGTTTTAGCCTCCACGCCCGAATCCTTCTTGATGTATGGGACGCTGGATTCTTCCACTTACAGCATCACGATGGGACCCATGTTCTCACCATTGGTGGAGATGCATCCTATCACGAACGAGATCAGACCGGCTTTGGCCAAGTCTTGGGTAGTTTCACCTGACGGTAAAGAGGTGACCTTCTACCTGCGCGAAGCTTACTGGTCGGATGGGAAACCCATCACATCAGACGATGTGATCTTCACGTTCAAGTACTTCGTGATGAACCAGTTCGCTCGTGGAAACTCCATAGACAGATTCACAATACCCGACGAAAAAGGAGTCAACAGGATGATCGAATGGGTCAAGATCGATGACAAAACTGTGAAAGCGTTACTTCCTTCACCTTATGGAGCGTTTTACACCGTTCTATCACACGTTTACATCTATCCAAAACACAAACTCGAGCCACTGATCGACAAGAACGATCTTGGGTCTGTGAACAAAATTTGGTTGTCCAACACTGATCCAAAAGAGATCGTCGTGAATGGACCTTTCAAACCAGTCCAGCTCATTACTGATCAGAAACTCGTTTTGGAGAGGAATCCAAATTTCTGGAAAGCCGACAAGTACGGTTACAGACTGCCATATTTCGACAGAATCGAATATTTGATCATCAGGGATGAACAGGTGAGATTGGCTAAGTTCATGGCTGGAGAGATCGACTTCATGGCGATTTCTTCGCGCGACTATCCAATGTTGAAAGAACAAGAATTGACCGGTAAGACACCTTACGTGGTTTATGCAACACAACCCAACCAACCTACACCAAGCCCGATACACATCTCTTTCAACTTCGATGTGGACGACCCTGAATTGAGAGAACTGTTCAGAAAACTCGAGTTCAGGGAAGCTATGGAGCATGTGCTGAACAGAGAAAGGATCATCGAAGAAGTTTTCGCTGGTCTTGCCATACCAGATGCGGGTTTGATGCTCCCGTCGAACAAGGCTTTCTACAACCCAAAGGTTGAACAGCTCCTCAGACCTTACGATCTGAAGAAAGCCAACGAACTACTCGACAAAATCGGGCTGACGAGGAGAGATAAAGAAGGTTGCAGACTCTTCCCGACTGGCAAGAGGGTCGAGTTCAATCTTCTCGTACAGAGTTCCCCGAAAGAATATCAAGACGTCGCACTCATCTTTGCTGAAGATGCCAAGAAGGTGGGAGTAAAGGTGAACCTTCAGATCCTCGATGCCTCTTTAGTGGGTCAAATGTTTGGCGCTGGCAACTTCCAAGCTGGTATCAGGGCGTTTGGCAACCAACCAGACCCGCAACTGAGAAAAGCCATATGGCAACCCGGGACACAGTTGTACTATTGGCACTACTCAACGATGGATAGAACGAAGACACCACCTCAACCGGTGTTTGAAAACATGTTCGATTGGGAAAAGAGAATATGGGAATTGTTCGAAAAAGGTCAGGTAGAGATGGATCCAGTCAAGAGGAAAGCCTACTACGACGAATGGCAGGAACTGTATCACATTTATCTACCAGTGATTTTCGTGTGCAAGGGTATGAACATCTGGGGTTTCAACAAAACACTCGGCAACGCAGGCTTGACAGATGACGGAATGTTGCGCTTCACTGTCTGGACGAGTTACAGGAAATGAACTTGGGCTCCCCTCACGGGGAGCCCTTCTTCAGGGTGATCCAGCATGTGGTCGTTCATAATAAGAAGGATTCTGATCATGATACCGATGATGTTTTTCATCTCCGTCATATGTTTCGTCGTGACGGAACTTCAACCAGGAGATTTCCTTTCACAGTATCTTGAAAACCCCAGGATATCCCCACAACAGATCGAAACGCTCAGAAAGGAATTAGCCCTCGATAAACCAGCTTATCAGAGATATTTCATCTGGATAAAGAACATCGTCACCAAAGCTGATTTTGGCTATTCTTTCTCTTACCAACGACCCGTTGTGGAACTCATATGGGAAAGGCTCGGTTGGACCGTAGCGATCTCGATCTTAACGATAGGTTTTCAATGGCTCTTCGCAACACTCATGGGCATTTATTCTGCTTTACATCCATATAGGCTGGGCGATTACACACTCACGGTACTTGGATTCGTGGGTCTCTCGATACCTGAGTTTTTTCTCGCATTGATTTTGATGTATTTTGTTTTGAAACTCGGTGGCACAACCGTAGGTGGATTGTTCTCACCGCAGTTCATAGGAGCTCCCATGAGTTGGGCAAAATTCGTAGACCTACTCAAACATCTCTGGCTCCCGATAATCGTTGTCGGCGTGAGTGGACTTGCTGGCTTGATGAGGATCATGCGCGGCAACATGTTGGACGTGCTGGGATCACCATTCGTCACGGCCCTGAGAGCTCGTGGACTCGATGAAAAGACCGTCAGAAGACACGTGATAAAAAATGCGTTAAACCCATTGGTAAGCATTGCGGGTATGGAACTTCCAAACGTGTTCAGTGGAACAATCATAGCCTCTATAGTTTTGAATCTTCCCACGATAGGCCCTTTCTTCTACAATGCGCTTTTAAACCACGATCAATATCTGGTGATGACTTTCTTGATGTTCATAGCGATCATCACTCAGATTGGAAATCTGCTCGCCGATATCGCACTCGCACTGCTCGATCCGAGAATAAGCATCAGCTGAGGTGAGACCATGAACACATGGCAAAGAGTTTTCTACCAGTTCAAGAAACACAAGCTCGGTCTTGTGGGTTTCTGGACCCTCGTGGTCTTGTACGTTCTGATCATCTTCGCAGACTTCGTATCTCCATACAATTTCACTGAAACCCACAGCAGGTTCACCTACGCACCTCCAACGCGGATTAGATTTTTCCATGAAGGTAAGTTCAAAGGTCCTTTCATCTATGGTCTGAGGAGGACCAGAGATCCAGTGACGTTCATGGTGAAGTATCAAGAGGACAGATCCAAGATCTATCCAGTGAAACTGTTTGTGCGGGGAGAAAAGTACAAATTATGGAGTCTGATCGAAACCGATGTTCACCTGTTCGGCATAGAAGCTCATCCAAACGAGATGATGCTTCTCCTCTTTGGGGCGGACAGGTTCGGTCGAGATCTGTTTTCAAGGGTTTTGCACGGTGGGAGAGTCTCGCTGACCGTGGGACTCGTGGGCACCTTCATCAGTGTTTTGATAGGCTCGATAATTGGCTCTATTTCAGGTTATTACGGTGGTTGGATAGATATTTTGATCCAGAGGTTCATAGAGTTACTCAGATCCTTTCCAAGAATTCCGTTGTGGCTTGCGTTATCGGTGATATTACCGCCGAGTTGGCCAAGCACTTGGGTTTACTTCGGCATCGTGATCGTACTTTCGCTCATAGGTTGGATGGGGGTTGCACGCGTCGTCAGAGGTATGGTGTTGAGTTTGAGAGAGAAAGAGTTCGTGCTCGCAGCAAAAGTGGCAGGCGTATCGGACTTCAAGATCGTCACGAAACATTTGATACCGAACATCATGAGCTATCTCATAGTCGTTTCAACACTTTCCATACCTGGAATGATCTTGGGTGAGAGTGCGATAAGTTTTCTTGGACTTGGGATAAAAGAACCGATGACGAGTTGGGGGTTACTGTTGAATCAAGCACAATCGCTGACGGCACTCTCTACGAGTCCTTGGCTCTTGATACCTGGTTTCTTCATCATGGTTTCGGTTTTGGCTTTCAATTTTGTTGGAGATGCACTGAGAGACGCACTCGATCCTTATAGGACGGTTGAGAAGGTATGAGCCTACTCGAGGTCAAGGATCTGAAAGTCTATTTCAAAACCTTGGATGGCTTAGTGAAAGCCGTTGATGGCGTTTCCTTCACGCTCAATGAGGAAGAGACCCTTGCCATCGTGGGTGAATCAGGTTGTGGTAAAACTGTAACAGCTCTCACGATATTGGGTTTGGTCAAAAGGGCGATCGTCGAAGGTAGCATCGTTTATCGGGGGACGGAGGTGACCAAACTCTCAGAAGAGGAATTTCAGAACATAAGAGGCAAGAAGATTTCCATGATCTTTCAGGAACCTATGGCTTCGTTCGATCCACTGTACAGTGTCGGGAGACAGATGATGGAGGTCGCGATGAAACATCTGAATGTTTCCGAAGAGTGCGCAAGAAACCTGTGTATCGAAATGTTGAAAAAAGTCCAGATACCTCTCGCGGAACAGCGTTTCGATCAGTATCCCCACCAGATGAGTGGAGGCATGCTCCAAAGAATCATGATAGCTATGGCTCTGCTGATGAATCCAGATATCGTGATCGCAGACGAACCGACAACAGCTCTGGACGTCACCATACAAGCGCAAGTGCTCAACTTGTTCAAAGATCTCCAAAGACAATATCACACATCGGTGATCTTCATCACACATGACCTTGGTATCGTCGCTGAGGTTGCCGACAGAGTGCACGTGATGTACGCTGGAAAGATCGTTGAAAAAGCCAGCGTGCACGAGATCTTTGAACATCCACTCCACCCATACACTAAAGGTTTACTCGAATCGAGGCTGAAGAAAGAATATAAAGGTAAACTGCTCCCCTTCGTGAAGGGTGTCGTACCTGCTCCGACAAGCTGGCCAGCTGGCTGCAGGTTTCACCCCAGATGTCCTAGGATGATGAAAGTGTGTCAAGAAAAGGAACCTGTCGAAATACAAGTGGATGGACGCTCCATCTCCTGCTGGTTGTACAGCGAGGGTGATTCAGAATGATCGTCTCGCTCAGAAAAATCAAAAAATACTTCCCTATCAGGGCGGGGGTCTTCTTACAAACCGTAGGATGGGTGAGGGCACTCGAAGAGACAGATCTAGACATAAGCGAGAATCAAACGATAGGAGTCGTGGGTGAATCGGGGTGTGGAAAAACGACACTCGGCAGGATCGTGGCGAGAATTCTTCAGCCGACTTCTGGAAAGATAGAGTTTCAAGGTGTAGATGTGACGAAGAAAACCACGAAAGACATCGAAAAACTTTTTCGAAGAACTGTTCAGATGATATTCCAAGACCCCTTCAACTCACTCGATCCGAGAATGACGATCGCGGACGTGGTGAAAGAACCCCTTGAGGCCCACAGGGTTTTTGAATCAAAAAAAGAGATGGAAGATTACGTGGTGGAACTCATAGGAAAAGTTGGGCTCCACAGGGAGCATCTCTCACGTTATCCACACGAATTTTCTGGAGGTCAAAGACAAAGGATCGCCATCGCGAGGGCCCTGGCGTTGAAACCGAAGTTGATCGTCTGTGATGAGCCAACCTCCGCTTTGGACGTTTCCGTGCAAAGCCAGATAGTGAACCTCTTACAACAACTGAGGGAAGAGTACAAAATGTCTTATTTGTTCATCTCACACAACCTCGATCTCGTTTACCACATGAGTGACAAGTTGATCGTGATGTATCTTGGAAACGTTATGGAAGAAGGTGACTCAGTGGAAGTTTTTGAAAATCCACTGCACCCCTATACAAAAGCGTTGATGTCTGCGATCCCAAGTTGGGATCCAAATCAAAGAAAACTTTCGAAATTGAAACTCACTGGAGAGCCACCAAGCCCTGTGAATCCTCCCAGTGGATGTGTCTTTTCTACAAGATGCCTCTACAAATTCGATAAGTGTGAAAAGGAAAAACCCCAATTGAAAGGTTCCGAGAACCACAGAGTCGCATGTTTCCTGTATGGGGAGTGAACCGAAATGGCTGAGAAATTTTTTCAAAACGTCGACAGGATCGTGGAGGAAGGTTTGAACAGGATCTATCCAGGTGCCACGCTGTTGATAGGTTGGCCAGACGAGATCGTGTACGAGAAGGCCTACGGAACACTCGATTCCGAAAGAAGGACAAGTATCGATACGATCTACGATCTCGCCAGCCTAACGAAAGTCGTCGCCACAACAACGGCCGTAATGAAACTGTTCTCTGAAGGACTACTGCATCTGCACGATACGATCGGAAGGTTCATAAACGTCGAAAAACCTAAGGCAGATGTCACAATAAAGCAGCTTCTATCGCACACTTCTGGTATGCAACCGTATTCAGAACTTTGGAAGTTCCTGCGCGGAAAAGAATTGCTCGAAGAGATCTTGAAGATACAGCCTATCGAAGAGGCTGGCAAGAAGATCATCTACTCCTGCTTGAACTTCATAACGCTCATGGTGATAGTTGAGAAAATCACGGGACAATCTTTCGATGAGTTCATCTACTCCATCTTCGAACCGTTAGGTATGCACAGCACGAAATTTTCACCGGGTCCCAGTGAGAATATCGCTCCTACATCTGAGAGAGATGGAAAAAGGCTTGTGGGGCTTCCAGATGATGAGCTGGCTTACTACTTAGGTGGTGTGAGTGGAAACGCTGGTCTGTTCTCCAACGTGAAGGATCTGTTCAAGTTCATGAGTGCCCTGCTCAAGGGTGAGATAGTTCCAAAACAAGTGGTGAAACTCTTCACACAAACGATCGTGGAAGCGTCCAACGGTAAGAGACATCTCGGTTGGATGTGTCCTTCGGGCGGTACGAGCAGCGGTGATGTGCTGAGTGAGAAGGCTTTCGGTCACAGTGGATTCACAGGTACCACGATCTGGTGTCGTGAAGATGGTCTATTCGTCATTTTCTTAACCAACAAAGGGTTCATAAAGAGGCACGAAGATGAGATAATGAGGATCAGGATACTATTGCACAACGTGGTCTTCTCGAACTTAGAAGGGAGAAAAGAGGTGTTCTGATCTTCTTCTGGAAAGAGCAACAAAAACATCCTTTGAGGATTTTTTCACCAGCTCTTATCGTTATGGACGTTCAGAAATATTTCTGTCATCCCTCCGGGAGAGCGTATCTGCCGGGCGTTGAGAAGATAATGTCAAATCTGAAAACTTTGCTTGAAACATTTCAGCGAAAAAATCTCCCAATTATCTTCACGCTACACACTTCGAACAGCCAGCGAATGAAAGAATGGTGGAATGATGATCTTGAACCACATGAGATTGAACCTTGCCTCGAATTACAGGGTGTGGTGAAGATAGAGAAGAACACGTACGATGCTTTTTACAACACAGAGCTAGAAACGATTTTGAAAGAACTTGGGGTGAATCAAGTCTTCCTGACAGGTGTTAGGACTCATCTATGTGTTGAAACCACAGCGAGGAGTGCTTTCGTCAGAGGTTTTAACGTCGTGGTCGTTCACGATGCCTGCTTCGATCGTGATGATTGGCATCATTTCGCTTCATTGAAGAATCTGGCCCACGGCTTTGCAGTCCTTGCGAGTGTGGAGGAAGTTTTGTGCGCGTTGCGGTAATCGGTGCAGGTCCAGCTGGAACTGCCGCAGCAGTTTTTTTGAAAAGATACGGTGTAAGAGTAGATTTGTTCGAAAAAGATCAGGTTGGAGGCTTGATCGCAAACGCTTGGAGAATCGAGAACATTCCATTCATCGATCCTTGTCCCGGTGAAAAGATCGTAGAAATCTTGCAGGAGAATTTGAGAAAATTCTCCATCGAAATCATCCACGAAGAAGTTTTAGAAGTGAGAGATAGAATACTGCGCACAAAGAGTTTTGAACGGGAGTACGATAGAATCATAGTCGCGAGTGGAACGGTGCCTAAGAGGATCATCGATTTCGAGGTCTGCGAAAGAGTCGTGTACGAATTCAAACACCTGCCAAAAGGTATAGATTCTCTAGCCATCTACGGTGCAGGTGATGCTGCTTTCGACGGGGCACTGAAAGCCATCGAACAAGGTGTGAAAAATGTTCACATCTTCAACAAGTCCAGAGTGATCAAAGCGTTGCCAAGGCTCGTAGAACTTGTCAAATGTTCTCCAATCATTTATCATGAGAATGAACCTATGATCGAGGTGAAACACGAACGCAATTTGACAGTTGTGACAAACAAGGGTTCCTACTGTTTCGATGCCATATTGATATGCATCGGTAGATCGCCGAACGTCAGTTTTGTGATCGAGAGAACAAAGAACGTGCACATCGTTGGTGACGCGGCTGGAGGTTTCCGCCAAATGAGTATAGCAGTTGGTCAAGCCGTCGAAGCGTGCATGAGGATGGTGGGTGAAAGATGAAACTTTTAGCCGAATATGGTAGAGCCGATTTGGCGAGTGTTTATGTGGGAGAAACGATCAAAGGTAACATCGTCGAGTTCGTTCAATCGTTACAACCACCGCTTCCTCGCAGCGAGAAGTGGGTCTTGATCGTCTCAACTATGAACGGTTGTCCTGTAGGTTGTAAGATGTGCGATGCCGGTGGTTTTTATAAAGGAAAGCTTACAGCAGAGGAAATTCTCGATCAGATAGATTTTCTCGTCACGAGATTCTTCCCCGATGGTATCGTTAGGACAAAGAAGTTCAAGGTTCAGTTCGCGAGGGTCGGTGAACCTGCACTGAACGACAGCGTACTCGTTGCCCTCGAACTGTTATCGAAGTACGATAACCTTTTACCTTCCATCTCAACGATCGCACCAATTGGCCGTGATGAGTTCTTCGAAGAGCTTGTGAGGGTGAAGAACCGTCATTACAAAGGTAGGTTCCAACTGCAGTTTTCCGTACATTCTACAGATGAAAGACAAAGAGATGAGCTCATGCCGGTCAAAAAGTGGGGTTTGGAACGTATCGCTGAATTCGGTGAAGAATTCGTTAGAGATGGCGATAGAAAGATCACACTCAACTTTGCGTTGAGTCGTGACGCTATCGTTGAGGCAGAGAGAATCGTCAAACTTTTTTCTCCAGAGAAATTTTTGATCAAGATAACCCCCGTGAATCCGACTTACAGCGCCATGAAAAACAACATCGTTTCGGATGTGGACGTTTCGAGTGGTATGCCCCAGTCACACGAAGATTTCGTCGAGGATTTGAGAAAACACGGATTCGAAGTCATCCTCAGTGTGGGGGAACTCGAAGAAAACAACATCGGTAGTAACTGCGGTCAGTACGTTTCCAAGCATTTGAACTCACCGATGAAATTGAAAGATGCATACATCTATGTAGTTTAGTTATGTGACACTTTCGGCTACATTTTTAACTGTCGAATATCAAGAAATATTTCATCCAATGATCAACCCCAATACAAGATTTGATCTATAATTGCGTTCACATTCATACTAAATTATCTCTGACAAAAGTTAGTTTGATAAAAAAGTGAAACGATGGTATATAATTAAGACAAACTATCCATTCGTAGGAGGCGCGAACATGAAGAGGTTCACCTTGATTAGTTTGTTCCTATTATTGTCGACGCTCGGCTTTGCAATACAGATGACCAAGATCAACACCATTAAGATTTTCGCCGAGGGAATCATCGACGAAAAAGGTGATATGGACATGAACCTCAGGTGGGTGTTCCCAACGAATGCACTCTACATACAGGTTAAATCAGCTTATCCAAACCCCTACTTGTTACTTCGAAACATGACGACTTTCAGCAGTATTTTCGAGATGAGGGAGACGACCATCAACTATGACGATGCTAAAAATTCGATAACAGCTAAAGCCAAGCTGATCGGTGCCGTAGTCAATAGGAGACAACGTTGCGAATTCTTCCTCGGTCGGAATGCAGAGATGATTTACACCGATAATAAAACTCAAGCTATCTTCGTGCTCGTTCAAGCTGCTTCTTCTGAGGAAGTGCTCTTCACCGTCTTCACGTTGAAACTTCCTAAAGACAGTTCAGATTTCAAGTACGATCCTTCAACTGGGATATTCTCATTCGTCCAAAAGAAGAAGAGCGTATCTGGTACTGTCAGTGCTGATGTCAATGTGAAAGTCAAACCAAGGATCATGTCGGCGCTCTACAAGGTCTATGGCATGCCCGATGTCGCGGATGGCGCCTACTGGGTGGCTAAAACAATTTTCACAAACAAAGGAAAAGGTGACATAGTGGAACTGAGAATATCTTACAAGCTCGGAGACTACACCACTTGGTCTCCAGAAAACGTGTACGACGTCCTTCCTCCGAACGGCTCAGTCGTAGATCTGTATTATCCGATAATTTCCTCAAACATCACACAACTCAGATCGCAGACACCTGTCGATCTGCAGGTGAAGTACACCTATAAAGATAGATCGG
>CAYXCE010000018.1:0-11589 GCA_964463395.1 uncultured Pseudothermotoga sp. | reverse complement strand
ATTCTGATCGTTTTCCCATCCGCAACGAAATGGTTAATGACCGGCTGAAACCTCGAAAGCATCACTAAGGTTGGCACTGGGTATGTCATCGGAAACTGTGCTGAAGAAATTCCTTCGATCTCGCTCAAATCTTTCAGCAAGCTTTTAATGTTCTCTGAATCCTTGATGTTGAAAAGTGTGTCTTTTTCGACCATGATGTACACCGGCTCTCTGTAAGAGAATTCTTGCGTGAGTATCTTCAAAGCACGACCTATCTGGCTATTTTTCGAAAAGTAGGATGCTTGATCCATACCCACGTCTATTTTGGGTAAAAGAACGAAAGTGAGGACGATGAGAATCAGAGATGACACAAAGAGAGTGCGACCGACCTTTTCGCTCTCGATCTTGAACAAGATCGTCTTTCTTTGAACCTTTTTCTCGTTGCGGAGAAGTTCGTAACCCGATGTGAAAAGGATGATGAAAACCAGAGCGAGACCAAATGAAACCATCAATCCCAGTTGCCTGAAGGCCGTTATCTCAACGAACAGAAAAGAGAGAAAGCCCACAGCGGTCGTGAGCATGGAGAAAAAGATCGGTCTGAACATCTCTCTGAGCACGCCATCTGCGAACCTGACGATCCCATTGTAAAAGTGCAGGCCATAGGCAGAACCGATGACGATCAAAAAACTCACGCACATGACGGTCATCGTGTTGAGTTCCATACCAAGCAACGTGGTTGTTCCGTAAACGATGAGATTTGCGAGGACCGGAACCATTAGAGAAACCAAGCTCGCCTTCAACGAGCGCGTTTGCAGATAAAAGATCGAAAGGATGACCAGAAAGATGATGGCAGGATAGACGAAAACTTGATTTATGATCTCACGAAACAGCTCCCTGTTTATAACGATTTGGCCGAACAGAAGACCTTGCAAATCTTGAAAATCTTTGAGTAGTCTCCTCACATCCTGCAACGCTTTGTCCTCGTCACAGTTTCTGGCGAGCGTGCAGTGGAACAGAAGATATCTGCCATCTTTCGAGATGAAAGACCTGGCTTCTGGGTCCTCCAAGATGCCTTCATCGAGCGCGGAGCCATCGAAGTAAGGCTTTTTGAAAGTGTAGTTGGTGATCCCAAGAATACTTTTAATGCACGAGAGTTTTGTCAGTTCATTCTGAAGCTCTATCACCCTGAACAATGCGTTCGGTGAGAAAAAACCGTTTGGATTGTGCAGAACGATGACGAATTGGGAACCATCATTGAACTTTTGAACGATTCTGAAGAAGGATTTCAGTTCTTCATCATCTATCTGCTCGATACCTACGTTGGGTTTGTAGCCCGGAAGGAATACAAAGTAACTGGCGTTTATACGCGCCTTCGAGTAGATCACAAAAGCGAAAACGATGCAGATCGATAGGAATATCAACGTGAATTTATACCGTTTTATACACACGGAATTATTCTAACCTCGCCATATTGATCTTTCTGTTTCATCAACCAAAAAATGCGATTCACCAAGCGCGCTTGTACCTGATTTTCTCCCACAACTGCTTGGCGAGTTGTGGTGACCTCTCGTTGATGCTACTGAGGAAATCGAGCAAGGTATTACTGTCCATCTTGGATGCGAGATCTGCCAGCGCATCTATGTCCAAACTCTTTTCTTCTAGCCAACGCATGACCCTATCCACATCGAGCGTGAGGGAAGGTGCGGTGGTCTTGACGGAGAGATTGGACTGAACCCTCCAACTCGGCATCTTTCCAACATAATTGTAATTTGTCAGCAACTGTGACCACACGGGTGCAGCGTGGACCCCACCGGTTAGATTCTCACCATCCACGGCTACAGCCATGATGAATAGCTGATCACCACCGATGAACCAAGCCGTTTTCAAAGAAGTTCCCGTCTTTCCTGCGACGGGCAGTTTCTGCCTCGCACGCACCCCCGTACCTCTTTCGACGACCTGCCTCATCACCTCGAGCAACACTGCGGACGCTTCCATCGGGCTGGTTCTACGCGTCCTAACGACACCGATCACCTTTGGAACTGACTGATGAATGATCCTACCGTTCGCATCCTCGATGCGTCCTATGATGAAAGGTTGTAAAACCACACCGCCGTTGAAGATGACGGCATAAGCTTTTAGAATCTCTTCTGGGGCCGTTTCGAGCGTGCCCAGTGCGATCGTCATGTCCTCCGGATAGAAACCGGCGATGTTCAACTCGTTCCTTAGAAAATCTAAGACCTTCTCTCTTCCAAGCTGCATGAAGAGGTTCACCGATGGTACGTTCAAAGAATCCACCAACGCCTGTCGCATAGTGACAACACCACGATAACGTTTATCGAAGTTCTCAGGAGTCCAGTCGCCCACCTTCAGTGGTAGATCGACCAATTCGCTGTTGACCGACCACCCTTCCAAGATGGCGAGATAATAATAGAGAGGTTTTATCGCCGATCCAAGAAGCCTTCTCCCCTCCGGATAAGTTAACCCCACTCCTTTATAGAGCAATACAGCCCCTGTGGAAGGATCGATCGCTTCGACTACCGTGTTGCGTGGCAGGCTCATCGCAGCTTGAGACAGTTTCCTATCGAGCGTCGTGTAGATTTTGTAACCTTGCCTCAATTCGTCCAAACCATAACCGAGCTGTTTCAGTTCCCTCACGACCCTCCAGAACACTTCCTCGTCGAAATCGAATTTGAAGTTATGCGTGTAACTGAGTTGTTCGAGTTGCCCAAGACTTTCCCGATACACTTTTTCGCTCAAATAGCCTTCCTTCAACATCGCGTTGAGAACGGTTGAGGCCTTCTGCTTTGAGACCCGCCAGTTCTTGATCGGGTTGAAGTTCTCGGGGGATCTCACCACACCGATCAGTATGGCAGCCTCGTTGAGACTGACCTCGCTCAAACTCTTGCCGAAGTAATACTTCGAGGCGCTGGCGAACCCATAGAGCCCGTTACCCATGTAGACGGAGTTGATGTACATTTGAAGGATCTCTTCTTTCGTTCTGTGTCTTTCGAGCCAAAGGGCGATGAACATCTCTCTCAATTTTCTTTCCCACGTCACCGTGGGAGTCAAGTACAATGTGCGGGCGAGCTGCTGTGTGATGGTACTACCACCCTCGTTGATGGACATCGTGCTGATGTTCCTCACGATGGCCCTTGCGATCCCAAGTGGATCCACACCGGGATGTAGATAGAACCGCTTGTCTTCGGAAGAGAGCAGTGCGTTCAGAAAATAAGGTGGAACATCTTCGAGCTTGACCCAGAAAGATCTGGGCAATGACAGTGGACTACCATCCGAATAGAGCAAGATGAGCCCGGTGGGTAGTTGCGATTCCGGTGCGGGAAGATCTTTCGTGATTTGGATGTAGAGGAAAGAAAGCGCACCGATCACGACGAGAAAGCCGCACAAAAAACCTATCAGCTTTGAACGCATCGCTCACCACGCTCGAGTGCGAGCAGTTTCTCCTTCCAATCGATCCCTGCGCTGAAACCACCGATCGAATTCTTGGCGACCACCCTGTGACAGGGAAAATATAGAGCCAAAGGATTTCTCTTCAATGCCTGGCCGATCGCCCTCGCCGATGTGCGAAGTTGCTTCGCAAGTTCACCGTAACTCACCGTGCAACCGTAAGGTATGTTCCTCAGAGCGTACCAGACACGCAATTGAAAACTGGTCCCACGAACCTTCACGGGAAAATCGAGCTGAGTTCTTCTTCCAGCGAAATATTCTTCAAGTTGTCGTATCACTTCAGTTTCCGGTTGAACGTTCGTTTCACACCTCGTTCCGAGATCTATCTTTAAAACCTGCCCATCCTTCACGTGCACACAGATGGGGCCGAACGGCGATTCAAAGACGAAACGATCCATGTGCGTTCCTCCCGAATAAATTTATAATATCACGCAGGAGGATGAACGATCTTGCGGGCGCGTTTCAGGGAGGTCGGCTTGTCTTTCGGTAGACTCCCAACCGGAGAGAAAAACCTTTTGAGCGATGTGTTCGGTGTGCGCGTTGGACACGTCACACTGATCTCGGATGAACCGACCACAGTTCGCACGGGTGTCACCGTGGTGGTGCCGAGCGAAGATATCTTTGAAAGACCTTTGAGTGCAGCATGTGCCATCCTCAATGGGTTTGGAAAATCAATCGGTCTGATGCAGATAGAAGAACTCGGTCAAATAGAAACACCGATCGTGCTCACAAACACCCTCAGCGTTGGATACGCCTTTCAAGGCGTTGTGGATTTGGCCGCCAAGAAAAAGAAGTTCAGGACGTTGAACCCCGTGGTGGGTGAGTGCAACGATGGTTTTTTGAACGACATACTCTACAACGTAGTGAAACCACACCACGTGATCGAAGCTTACGAGAAGGCGAGTGAGAAATTCGAACTGGGTTCCGTCGGTGCTGGAACGGGTATGGTTTGCTTCGGTTTCAAAGGCGGTATAGGTAGCGCTTCGAGAAGAATCAAAAAAGGTCACGTTCTTGGAGCATTGGTGTTGGCGAACTTCGGCGCGTTCGAAGATCTCACGATCCTTGGAAGGAGGGCGTCCGACCATGTCGAGTCGGGTGTAGTGAGAAAAGATGAAGGTTCCATCGTGATAATCTTGGCAACGGACGTTCCTTTGGATTCGAGACAGCTCAAACGCGTTGCGAGACATTCATTCTTGGCCCTGGGCATGCTCGGTTCCGCAGGACATCATGGGAGTGGAGATGTGTGCATAGCCTTTTCGACGACGAAGGGCTGTGTCGATGACAGCAGAGAACTTTTCGATGAACTCTTCAGGGCCGCGGTGGAGAGCGTTTACGAAGCGGTGTGTGACGCGCTCTTCTGTGCTGAGACAGTTGAAGGTTTTTGTGGTAGAGTGGAAGCGATGCCGATCGACTGGGTTTTGAATGGGGGTAGATGAACTTGAAGGACATCAAGTTCATAAGAAATATCTGCACCATTGCGCACATAGATCACGGGAAAACCACCTTCGTCGATAGGATTCTCGAGATCACCAAAACGGTCGATCCTCGAAAGATGCATGAGCAGTTTCTCGATCAAATGGACATAGAGAGAGAACGTGGTATCACCATCAAAGCCCAACCGGTGAAGGTGATTTACAACTACAACGGTGAAGATTACGAGATAAACATCATCGACACACCTGGGCACGTGGACTTCTCCTACGAAGTGAGTAGGAGCATGGCTGCGTGCGAGGGCGCCGTGTTGATCGTCGATGCGTCGCAGGGCATAGAAGCACAGACAGTGGCGCACAGTTATCTCGCAGTGGAGAACGATCTCGACATAATAGCGGTTCTGAACAAGATAGATCTTCCCAATGCGAACATCGAAGAAAGCTCACAACAGTTGATCGATCTACTGGGCGTTTCGAAACAAGAAATACTCAAGATGAGTGCGAAGACCGGTGAGGGCGTCGAGGATGTTTTGAAAGCGATCGTAGAGCGAGTGAGACCCCCAAAGGGAGATCCAAACAGGCCTTTGAGGGCGTTGATATTCGACGCCAAATACGACAAATACAGAGGCGTGATCGTTTACGTGAGGATCTTCGATGGTGTGTTGAAGAAGAAAGACCAGATCTTGGTCATGTCGACGAATCAAACTTACGAAGTCGAAGAAGTGGGCGTGTTCACTCCCGACATGGTTCCCACGGACAGCCTTGGCCCCGGAGAGGTTGGCTACGTCATTGCAGGTATCAAAGAGGTTTCGCAAGCCAAGGTCGGCGACACCATAACGAATGCGTTGAACCCTGTGACTGAACCTCTGCCTGGATATCGCGAAGTCAAGCCCATGGTCTACGCGAGCATCTTTCCAGGACTTCCAGAATACTATGAAGAGTTGAAAAAATCCCTTGAAAAGCTCAAACTGAACGACTGGGCGCTCACTTTCGAGCCGACCACATCTCCTGCGCTCGGTTTTGGTTTCAGATGCGGTTTTCTCGGCTTACTCCATATGGACGTCGTCAGAGAAAGGCTCGAGAGGGAATACGAGATGAGCGTGATCATGACAGCACCGAACGTCGAATACAGAATACTGCTTCGAAACGGCCAAACTGTCGTTGTGAACGATCCAGCCAAGTTTCCAGACGAAGATTTGATCGAAAAAGTTTACGAACCATACGTGAGACTGTCTATCATCACACCAACGGATTACATGGGAAGCATCATGACACACCTTCAGAACGAAAGAAGGGCCACACTACAACACACTGAAAATTCCGGAAAGAACAGAGTGATCATGTACTTCAAAGCACCACTTGCGGAGATCATCACGGACTTCTTTGACAAGTTGAAAGCGATGAGTAGGGGTTACGCTTCTATGGACTATGAGATGCTCGGTTTTGAAGAATCTCAAATCGTCAAGATCACTGTCCTTGTGAACAGAGAACCTGTAGACGCTCTCTCCACACTCGTTCACAAGAGCAAAGCCTACGCTGTGGCGAAGAAGTTGGTGGAAAAACTCTCAGAACTCATTCCGAGACACCAGTTCGAGATACCTATACAGGCGAAGGCCGAGGGACGCATCATCGCTAGGGCAGACATCAAGGCGTTCAGGAAAGATGTGCTCGCAAAATGTTACGGTGGAGACGTCACGAGGAAGATGAAACTCTTGGAGAAACAGAAGGAAGGCAAGAAGAAACTCAGGGAGATCGGTCAGGTGAACATCCCTCAAGAGGCTTTCCTTGCCATACTGAAGATAGGTGAAGAAGAAAAATGAGAAAGTCTTTGGAATCATGTTCCAACTTTTAAACTCCAAGCAAAGCATACCTGCCTCCTCGTGGATATAATTTCTTCTGCCCACCGATTGGGGTGTTACCTTTGAAAATATTAGGACTCGATCCAGGCTTCGGCACGCTTGGTTACGGGGTCATTGATGTCGCTGGAAACAAACTCCGACATATCACTCATGGGGTCGTTGTCACAGAGAAAAATAAGTCAATCCAAATCAGATTGAAAGATCTTTATGATCAAGTCAGGAGAATCATTCGGGACTACACACCGAACGAGGTAGCCATAGAGCAGCTGTTCTTTTACAAGAACGTGACTACCGCCATCGCAGTTGGGGAAGCTCGTGGTGTGACTTTGCTTGCTGTGGTGGAATTCGATCTTCCTATTTTCGAATACACGCCACATATGGTCAAGAAAGCGGTGAGCGGCAGCGGAAGGGCAACCAAAGCCGATATTCAAAAGTGGGTCACGTTACTGCTCGGGCTTGAAGAAAAACCCAAGCCGGACGACGCTGCCGATGCGCTCGCCATAGCTATATGTCATGCGCATCGAAGAAATTTCGAGTGGAGGCTTGTCCAATGAAGAGGTTGTTCGTCGAGGAACCCGGAACGGATCTGAGACAGGTTGCGGGATCGCTGGGTATCACCTTGGAAGAATCGTGCAAGATCCACGGTGTGGTGTACGATGCGATCACGAACACGTTGATTCTGAAAATAGATAAGAATCTTCCTTGTGAACAAATCTTGTGCGAGAGACTCTCTCAAGAACTCGGCACGTGCGTGGTACTGCAGCTCTCAGAGTCTGAGATCATGCTCGAAAAAATCAAGAAAGAACTCAACGGTAGTTTTCCTTACGTCCAGGACGTCGTTTTGATGCCCGATAGAGTGGTACTGAAAGTGAGCGGAGATTTTGCAAAAGAGAGACTCAACGGTAAGCTCATCGATGTGAACAGGAAGATAGAGAGTCTGACAGGTACGAAGCGACCCATCGAGATAGAGGTGGTTCAACCAACTCTGCAGGTGGAAGAACCTCCGATCGTGGTCGTTGAAGAAAAGCCGAAGAAAAAGAGAAGAGAAACCAAGTTTTTCACCCCATCCACACTACCAGCCGAGCCGGGAAAGGTAAAGGTGGAAGGCAGGGTCTTCAAGCTAGACTTGAGGGAGGGAAAGAAACGCACTTTGCTTGTCTACATAACGGACAAGGTCGATTCAATCACGTGCGTCGTTACAAACAGCAACGTTGACAAAGTGTTGAATTCGATCAAAGAGAAAGATCATGTCTTATTCTCTGGGACGCTGAAATTCGATGAAAGTGGGGAGCCGACCCTCTATGTTGATGAATTTGAAAAAATCGAAAACCACGAGAGATTAGATACATCGAACGAAAAGCGTGTAGAGCTACACGCGCACAGCAAATTCAGCGACCTCGACAGCGTTCTTGACATCGAAGATTATGTAAAAACAGCTGCAAAGTGGGGATGGAAAGCCGTTGCTCTCACAGATCACGGTGTGGTACAAGTTATACCACAATTCTTCGAGACCTGTAAGAACTACGGTGTCAAACCCATCTTCGGTATAGAAGCTTATTTGGTCAACGATGCTGAACCGGTGATTCTTAACGGCGATGATGTGGACGTGGAGGAGAACAGCTACGTTGTGGTGGACCTCGAAACGACCGGTCTACACCCCATGTTCAACGAGATCATAGAGATCGGTGCGATCAAGATCAAGGATGGAGAAACAATAGATGAATTCCATGCACTGATTAAACCTAAAGAAAAACTCGATTCTTTCACTACCCAGTTCACAAGCATCACCGATGAGATGCTCCAAAACCAACCTCCCATCGAGGAAGTGCTACCCAAGTTTCTGAACTTCTGCAAGGACAGCGTTCTTGTGGCACACAACGCAAACTTCGACTACAGATTTTTGAGATATTATGCGAAAAAGATCTGTGGTATCGATTGGGACCTCCCAGTCATAGACACGCTAGCCTTAGCGAAGAGATTGGTGAGGTTGTCCAGCTACAACTTGGAAAAACTCGTCTCGCACTTCAAAATCGGTTCCTTCAAACATCACAGAGCACTGGAGGACGCAAGGGTCACCACAAAGGTGTTTCTGGAACTTTTGAAGATCCTTGAGGAAAAAGGTGTGAAAAATTTCAAACAAGTTGAGTCTGTGCACAAAGAATCTCTCGTCACGCAATCGAAACCCTTCCACGCGACGATACTCGTACAGAACAAAGAGGGCCTTAAGAACCTTTACAAAATCGTCTCGAATGCACACGTGAAATACTTTCACAGCGTACCGCGGATTCCAAAAAGTGAGCTTCAAACCATGCGTGCAGGATTACTCGTCGGAAGCGCTTGCATCGCTGGTGAATTAGTGCAAGAGATCTTGGCTGGGGCCAACGATGAAGAGATAGAACAAACTGCGTCGTTCTACGATTTCATCGAAATTATGCCCCTGGACCTTCTAGCCGTAAACGATGAACTCGCATTACCACGCGAGAGACTGAAGCAAATCTACAGAAAACTTTACGAAATAGGTGAAAAGCTGAAGATACCAGTGGTAATGACTGGAGACGTACACTTTTTGGATCCAGAGGACGAAAAGATCAGAAAAGTTCTCATGGCTCCACAGAGTGACACGATCCAAGAGCAGCCGAGGGCCTATCTGAGAACGACGGAGGAAATGATGCAGGCAGCGATAGAAATACTCGAAGATGAACACAAAGCATACGAAGTGGTGGTGAAATACCCAAACCAAATAGCGGACAGCGTCGAGAACATCGTACCTCTTGAAAGAAAGCTCCACACGCCGAAGATAGAAGGTGCCGAAGAACAGATCAAGAAGATGACCCTGCAGAGAGCTGTGGAAGTCTACGGAGACCCACTGCCAGAGCCGGTTCAAAAGAGACTCGAGAAGGAACTCAACGCGATAATAAACCACGGCTATGCCGTTCTCTATTTGATCGCCAAGAAGATGGTCGATAAGTCCCTATCGGATGGCTATGTGGTGGGTTCGCGCGGTTCGGTGGGCTCTTCGCTCGTTGCGTACCTGTTGGGCATCACGGAAGTGAACCCGCTTCCACCCCACTACTATTGTAAGAATTGCCACTACATCGAGTTCGACGAGTCTGGTCGCTACGGTTCTGGTTTCGATCTGCCAAAGAAGAAGTGTCCTGAGTGTGGTTCTGACCTTGGGCGAAACGGGCAGGACATACCGTTCGAAACTTTCATGGGCTTTGAAGGCGACAAAGTGCCCGACATAGATCTGAACTTCTCTGGAGATTATCAGGACGAAGCGCACAGGTTTGTGGAAGAACTGTTCGGCAAGAATTACGTCTACAGGGCGGGTACGATCAACACCATAGCTTCACGAACGGCCTATGGATTCGTGAAAGCTTACGAAGAGAAACTTGGAAAGAAGGTCAGAAAGGCAGAAATGGAAAGGCTCGCAGCAGCGATCACCGGTGTGAAGAGGACCACGGGCCAACACCCCGGAGGCCTCATGATCATACCGAAAGAGTTCGAAGTCTACGACTTCACACCCATTCAGTATCCAGCCAACACGAAGGAAGCGAAGGTGTTCACGACACACTTCGATTACGAATCCATACACGACGATCTAGTGAAGATAGACGCACTCGGACACGATGATCCAACCTTCGTGAAGATCTTGAAAGATCTGACCGGTATAGACCCGATGAACATACCCATGGACGATGAAAAAACACTCAAGATCTTTTCGAGCCTCGAACCGCTCGGTATAACCGCGCAGGATCTGGACAACCGAACGGACGTTGGAACTTTGGGAATACCTGAGTTCGGTACTCAGTTCGTGAGGAGCATGCTCACAGAGACACGCCCGAAATCTTTTGCCGATCTGGTGAGGATATCTGGTTTATCGCATGGTACGGATGTGTGGCTCAACAACGCACGGGATTGGATAGAACAAAAGAAGGCCACTCTCTCTGAAGTCATCGCTTGCAGGGATGACATCATGAACTACCTCATAAAGATGGGAATGAACGCATCGAAAGCTTTCAAGATCATGGAAAACGTCAGGAAAGGTAAGGGACTGAGCGAAGAAGATGAAAAGCTCATGCTCGAACTGAAAGTTCCGGAATGGTACATAGAATCGTGCAAGCGCATAAAGTATCTGTTCCCAAAGGCACACGCGGCAGCTTACGTGAGCATGGCTTTCAGGATAGCTTACTTCAAAGTTCATCATCCACTCGCTTTCTACGCAGCCTTCTTCACGCTGAAAGGTGAAGAGTTCGACATAGATGCCGCACTTCGTGGGCCAGAGTTGATCCGAAAGAGGTTGATGGAACTTTCGAGCATCGGTGAAAAAGACGTGCGCGACAAAGCCGCTGAGACCACCCTCGAAGTGATGCTAGAAATGTTCGCACGCGGTTTTTCCTTCTTACCTCCCAACATAAACAAATCCCACGCCAAATTGTTCCTCATCGAAGACAACAAGTTGCGCATACCGTTCAACAAACTCCCAAACCTCGGTGACAACGTCGCAGAGTCCATAATCCGTGCGAGGAACGAAAAACATTTCAGTAGTCTCGAAGACATCCTGAAACGAACGAAACTCAACAAGGCTCAGTTGGACATCTTCAAAAAGTATGTCGAATTAGAGGGCCTACCTGAGAAAGAACAGATCAGCCTCTTTTAAAAAAAGTCAGTAGAATAGTTTTAAAAGGAGGGCAAAAAATGAGAATCGCTTTCATCGGCGATGTGCACGCCAACTTGCAGGCGTTGGAAGCCGTTTTGAAAGATTCTCGTGAGAGGAACGTCGATGCGATTTATTGTCTCGGAGACATCGTTGGGTACGGGCCCGACCCAGACGAGGTGGTTAGCGTTATTTCGAA
>CAYXCE010000017.1:8821-11594 GCA_964463395.1 uncultured Pseudothermotoga sp. | reverse complement strand
CATGCCTTGGGAGGATCGACCCGAGGGATGTTCTGGTGTACTTTGGAGGAGTCGAAGAAACCCCATCTTGGGAAGGAATCCAGTTTCAAAGGGTGGAAGGGTTTTCAACAGTGCTGTGGTGAGCTTTGGTTCTGGATTCGCCGGTGTGTTCAGGATCGATCACAAGAATGGAAGACCACAGTTGCACGTGGGCTACAGTGAGGATGGTCTTTCCTGGAACATACAAGAAGAAGAGATTCATTGGATCGATCCTTCAGGTAAACCTTTTCCGACTTTTTACGCTTATGACCCCAGACTCGTTAAGATCGAGGATACTTATTGCATAACTTTTTGTACCGACGACCATGGACCAACCGTTGGTGTCGCCACAACCAAGGATTTCAAAACCTTCGTTCGACTGCCCAACGCCTTCGTACCGTGCAACAGAAACGGTGTTCTATTCCCCAGGAAAGTGAATGGAGTCTATCTGATACTCAACAGGCCGAGCGATATAGGGCACCCACCGTTTGGGGACATCTTCTTGAGTGAGAGTTCTGACATGGTTCATTGGGGTAACCACAAATGGGTGATGGGGAGAAGCTTGGAAAATTGGTGGGAAAATCTCAAGATCGGCGCAGGCCCTGCACCGATAGAAACGAGTGAAGGTTGGCTTTTGTTCTATCATGGCGTGACGTTAACTTGCAACGGCTATGTGTACAGTTTTGGGGCCGTTCTGTTGGATCTCGAAGAACCTTGGAAAGTTCTTCACAGGTGCAAATATTATCTGCTCACACCTGAAGAGAGCTATGAAGTCTGCGGTTTTGTGCCGAACGTGGTGTTTCCATGTGCGGCGCTCTGCGACGCTTCCACCAGCAGGATCGCCATTTACTATGGTGCAGCGGACACCCACGTGGCGGTTGCTTTCGGATACGTCGATGAGATAGTAGACTACGTGATCTCATACTCTTGAGATCTCGATATTGCGAATGGAGATCAGAAGTCTTCGAGGAGGGGAAAGTATGTTACTGAATTCTCTGAAAGAGGGAAATTTTTCTTTCAAGCAGAAGGATTATTCCATCGAACTGAGTGTGCAACGGATCGAAAATGGCTGGCAAATTTCAGGGAGAGTGGCTGGAAGGCCTGGGCTCGTCGAGTTACTTGCTATACCGATCAAAGATGTTTTACTCTTGAACAACTGGCAATCTTGGGGCCCGTGTCGCGTCGTTCGAAAGGACCAGTCGATACGCGTACAGCTCAGCGACGATTGGAAGTATAGCGCCTCAATGTTTCCAGAACTTCTTGAGAAGAAACTCATGAGCGACTATTTCTTCGCGACTGAAAACTTGGTGGCAGGATTCCTGAGCTCTCGAATAGGGCACGGTTTCTTTGCAATAGAGGGCGATCACGCAGTGGCGATGATCGAATATTTCGATCGAATCTTCGACGAGCCAACGGAACTCGAACCCTTGCTCATCTTCGAAGGTGAAGATGTATCTGTTTCGTTGGAACACTATGCGGAAGCTGTGAACGTCCATAACAGAGTCGAATTTCAACCCTTCGAAACTGTCGGTTGGTGCAGCTGGTATCACTACTTTCTCGATCTCAGCTGGGATGAGTTACTGAAGAATGCGAGACTCGCAGACAAATTCGGAATCACCGTGTTTCAGATCGACGATGGATACGAGCGTGATATAGGAGATTGGACGATCACGAGAGAAGGTTTTCCGAAACTTGAGGAAATGATCAGAACGTTGAAAGAACAAGGCCTGAGAGTGGGTCTATGGCTGGCACCATTCAGTGCCTCAGAGACATCACAAATCTTCATGGAACATCCTCAATGGCTCGTGACCGAGAATGGTGAGCCAAAGATGGCTTACAGAAACTGGAACAAGAAGATATACGCTCTGGACCTCACAAAGGAAGAAGTTAAACGGTGGTTACATGACCTGTTCTACGGTTTGAAAAAACTTGGAGTCGATTATTTCAAGATCGATTTTCTTTTCGCTGGTGCCATTCCTGGTGAAAGAACAGAGCACCGAACCCCCGTTGAAGCTTTGCGAGAAGGTTTAAAAACTATAAGGGACGCAACCCATGGCAGCTTCGTTTTAGGTTGTGGTTGTCCCTTGCTCCCGGCAGTTGGTCTCGTTGATGGGATGAGAATCGGTCCAGACACGGCACAATATTGGGGAGACGACAAACCCGATATGGGTTTCCCAGCAGCAAAGTGGGCGCTCCGAAATGCTATCACAAGATATTTCATGCACAAACGCTTTTGGATGAACGATCCGGATTGTCTCTTGCTGAGAGGACAGCAAACTCAGCTCGATTCGCAGGAGAAGCGACTCTATGCGTACGTTTGTGGTGTGTTGGACAACATGATAATTCTCAGCGACGATCTAACATTGCTGGACGAGGAATCCGAAAGCATCTTGAGACATACTCTGTCTCTACGTGGAGGAAGGGCGAAGGTTGAGAACATCCTCAGCACGGACTTGACCTACATCATCACCTCTAAAGGAATGAGACTTTTTGTGGATTTGAACAGTAAGAAATTCTCGTTCGAAAAGTTTTGAAAAAACCCCGTCCAAGGGACGGGGTTTCAAAGTTTCTGCATGAGTTCTTTCGTGTTCTCGTACAGCTTGAGATAGATCTCGTAATATTTATCGTAGATTTTTTTGTTCTCAGCATCTGGCTCAACCGGCTCTTTGTACTTCACCCACTCTTTTATTCTTTCAGGTTTGTCTATCACGCCGGTGCCAAGACCTGCCAAAAATGCATCACCAAAGGGGGCTTC
>CAYXCE010000017.1:0-8811 GCA_964463395.1 uncultured Pseudothermotoga sp. | reverse complement strand
GCGACTTGTCTCATTTTGAAACCAGTAACGTCGGCAAATATCTTCACCCAGAGGGAAGATTTTGCAACTCCTCCCACGATCCAACACTCTTCGTTCAATTTCAGTCCAGCTTTCAAACCTGCTTCCATGTTGTGCCTCAGGGCGTAAGCGCCAGCCTCCATGAAAGCTCGATAGATGTGTGCCCTCTTGTGATAGAGTGTCACACCGAAAATAACGCCGCGTGCACTCGGATCCCAAACGGGAGATCTCTCACCCATGAAGTAAGGCAGAACCACTATGCCGTCACTCCCTATCGTTATCTGCTTGGCTTCTTCATCGAGCAATTGGTAGGGAGATATTCCCGTTCTCTCTCCCACGACTGTCTCACTCTCTGCGAATTGCTCTTTGAACCAACGAGCGAGTGCTCCCGTAGTTGCGGAACCACCGAATGTGTATATCCTTTCAGTGTCGTACACGACGTAGGGATAACTGACCAATCCGAAAGCGAGTTTGCTCCCATCGTGTACAGTACCCCAACAAGTTGATGTACCAACCATAGCAACGTGTTCTCCCTCTTCGAGCGCTCCTGCAGAAAGTTGTGCAACGGGTGCATCTATACCTCCGGCAACAACTGGTGTACCCTCTAACAACCCACAGAGCTGCGAAGCTTCTCTTGTGACTCTCCCAACCGTGTCAGAAGATTTGACGATCCTCTCGGGCAGATATTCCATAGGTATGCCCAAAATGTCACACATTTCTTTGGACCAAGTGAGTTTTTTGATATCGAACACACCTACGAGATTGCCGGCGGAGGAATAATCTATGGCGAGAGACTTGGTCATTCGATAGATGGCGTAATCTTTCGGGGTGACGAATTTGTAGATTTTTTTCCAAATCTCAGGTTCGTTGTTCCTTATCCACATGATCTTGGTGAAACCGTAATAAGAGTCAACATAGTTTCCAGTTATTGAGAAGATCAGATCCTTTGGAACATTCCTTTTGACCCATTCGGTCTCCTGAACGGCCCTCCTGTCCATCCATATCAAACAGGGGCGCAACGGTTCCATGTTTCTGTCAACGGGGACTCCCGAGCCACCGTACAAACCGCTGATGGCAACACCAGCGATCTCTCTGTTTGAAACGCTCGCTTTCTCGATCACTTCTTTTATAGTTTCGAAAACTGCTTTGACCCAAACATCTGGCCACTGCTCGGCCCAGTTCGGTCTCGGTGTCATCACATCGTATTCTCTCGAAGCTTCAGCGAGTACTCTTCCGTGCTCAGTCACAAGGACAGACTTCGTCCCTTGCGTGCCTATATCAGTACCAATCAGATACACAGCTCATACCTCCTCGTGGTGACACGAGCATTCGCCAACAGTGAAGATCTCCCAGTCAAGGTAATTTTCTAGCGCTTCGATAACTGCATCTTTGACCAAACTCTTGTTCACAGCTACATGATGTTCAAAGCCGTATTTGGTTATCAAACGGAGCAAGGACCTCAAATTATTTATTCTTGCAACACCGTATCCTCCAAAAGTTTCTATCGGATCGTCTGTGAATTCGCCCTCAGCCACGAAACCTGCTATGATGCCTTCCGTATCGAAAGACGAGAGCCTCAAGAAGGTGGCAGGACCCGGCGAGACTTTACCAACGCATGTACCATAAGCGTTCTCAGCTCCAACTGTACCAGCGATGATTTGCTGATAAGACATCTCACAACTTTTGAAGAACGACACTGGTAAGTTGCTGCAGTGGAACATGACAGCTTTGTCTGGATCATCACCATAGTTGTTGTTCCAATCCATCAAAGCAGAGGGTTTATTCGAAGCGAGCTGAAGGATGTACATAGAGAGTGCTCCCATGACATCGGTCTCACAAGCACTCGGCAATAAAGACTCTGACAGTAGGCTCATCACAGCGCATGGAACCACACCGTAGAGCATCTCGAGTGCTGTCCAACATTGTAAAGCGATGGCTCTCACTTTGTTCTCTTCGATCCATCCATTTATAGCCGCTGCGAGCCGTGCCATCCTGTCCAAAGCCTCACTCGGGACATTCTTGACATTGAAAGCTGTTCTGAGTTTTTCAAGCTCACGCTTCACCGATTCTGACTTCGATTCGAAAGACTTGGCGCGCGCGATGATTTCCGACAGATCCACCGTCACCACACTGATACCGTATTTCTCCAATATCTTCTCGCTGAATCTAACGGTGTTGAAAGCGGCCGGCCTAGCACCTATAGCACCTATTCTCAAACCCTTGATACCTTTCACGATGCGACACACTGCGAAGAATTTCTCAACATCTTCTTTGAACTCTGCACTTTCGGGGTTCTCGACGTGCAATTTCGTATCCGTGAAGGGGATGCCGAACTGAACGAGATTGTTACAGAGTGAGATCTTCCCACAGAACGAGTCTCGCCTGTGGCTCACATCCATCTTTCCAAGCTCATCTGCAAATGCATGGACCAGAATCGGGACGTTCAAACCAGACATTCTTATCGCCAATGCAGCTGAACCTTCGTCACCGAAGTTTGGAAGTGTCACTATGATACCATCGATTTCACCTGCATGTTCTCTGAAAAGTTTCGCGCATTTTTCTGCGTCCTTGGGATTTTCGACCGCACCGTACTTGGTGTCCTCAGGACTCAGAGTTATCACATCTGCTCCCAGTTCGTTGAGCACCTTCAAAACCCGCTTTCTGCCTTCCTCTACGAGTGAACCTGGAAAGAATCCCCTGTTTCCCACAAGCAACCCCACAGTCATCCGTGTTTGCATCGGGATTACCTCCTTCACGCGGTTTTCTATATTCTAACTCTCTCTCTTTTCTTTTTGCCCATATTTGCTGTGATACTGATCGAAGAGTTTTTCAATTTCTTCCACACTCAGCGGTGTTGGAATGGTCATCAGATTAGCAAAGTACGCGATCTTAGCCACTTCTTCGAGAAATATCGCTTTTTTCAGCGCATCCTCTATCGATGTTCCAAGGATCATCACGCCGTGTTTACGTAAAAGTACAGCACCAGACCGACCCATCGCTTTCAAAACGGCTTTGCCTATGGCTTCAGACCCCACAGGTGCGTACTCCGTCAGGGGAATCTCTTCTCCAAAAACATCCGCATGTGCAGTACAAAATACGGGTATCGGTCTTTCGATGACCGCCCACACAGTTGAAAAAGTTGAATGTGTGTGAATGATGGAGCGGACCCAACTCACGTTTCTGTAGAGATACAAATGCGTTGCTGTATCTATCGATGGTCTCTTGTCACCTTCAACTGTGTTTCCCGAGAGGTCAACGACAACGAAATCTTCTGGCTTGAGTTGAGAATATGGAACACCCGATGGTTTGATAATAACGTGGTCATTCACTCTAACGCTCACATTACCACTCGTGTATGAAACCAAACCGTATTTCTCCAACAGCATATGCGCTTCATGCAATTGTTTTCTCTCCACTTCGTACATGTGTTCACCCCTTTTCAAGCGAGATCTACTTCGATCACAGAACATGAGAACGGCTTTAAAATGAGATCGAAATGCTCATCGATCGAGATATTTTCTTCCAGTATGTCAACGACGTTTGGTTCCTCAAGACTGTTACAGGCGTGCACGTTTGGGCCCGTCAAAGAATACATCTTTGCAGCTTTTTTGTCGATACCATCAATTTCGATTGGCACTTTTAAGGTCTCGTCCTGTTTATAATTGATGACCGCTACGTACAATTTTTTCCTGTCATCACAGATGGTTGCAGACGCATCCAAGTAAGGTACATTGCATAAGGAGAAAGGGGTCTTGTTGAAGAACATCGTGCCCTCCACACAGTACGTTTCGCTTTCAACACTTGTCTCTAAAAGTATGTTTCCTGAATGGTTCGCGAGGAGCTCGAACGCTTTGTACACGGGGGTAAGATACAACCCATTTTTCTCCGTGTGTATCGCACCCAAAGCGTTAACAAGTTGTGCCAGATTTGCGATAGGAACGATATCGCTCATTTTCTGCAGTGTTATCAACACACCACATGCGAAAATACCATCTTTGAGCTCGTAAGGTTCCTCAAGCTGGTTGTCCATGACTCGATACCAAATGTTCCATTCATCTAAAGCTATCTTTATGTGATCTTTTCGTTTGGCATGACTCATGTCAATGAGTTTCTTGAGCCCCAACAGTTTTTCCTTGAGCAGATACACCGTGGAAACGGTGCCGTAGTAATCTTCACATCCTGCGTAGAAATGATAAGAAATGTAATCCATCACGTCGCCAGCCGTATCGAGAACTTTCAAATTCCAAGCAGGATCGTCACAACCCGCGAAGATAGTTTTTATTGATGGGTCAAAAACTTTCATCCATTTTGCGTACTCTCTCGCTTTCCTCGCGTACTCGTCCGCATCCATGTGTCCGATCTGCCATTCACCGTACATTTCATTGCCAATACCCCAGAATTTCACATCGTACGGTTCAGGATGACCCAATCTTCTCCTCAGCTGGGCATAGTATGTATTTCCTCCACCATTACAATACTCTAACCAATGCAGGGCCTCATCCAGGGTCCCGGTACCCATGTTGATGCAAATGTAAGGTTCCGCTCTTATTTCTCTGCAGTATTCTATGAATTCATCCGTGCCGAACCTGTTCGTTTCTTCTTTCCGCCAAGCGAGATCGAATCTGACAGGTCTTGATTCTTTAGGACCAACGCCATCTTCCCAATGATAATTCGATGCAAAATTACCCCCTGGCCACCTTAAAATGGGAACTTTGATCCTTTTAACGACCTCGAGAACGTCTCGTCTGAAGCCACGTTCGTCTGAAAGAGATGAATTTTCTTCATAAATACCTCCATAGATGCACCTACCGAGATGCTCTATGAATTGACCGTAGATGTATCTACTGACTCTGTTTAGAACTTTACTCGGCTTTACGACGATCCGGTAAGGCATGCTTCACCGCACCCCACAATTCCACGTATCATCCTTTCACTGCTCCAAAAGTTAATCCCCTTATGAGGTACCGTTGAGCCACTATCGCAAACACGACCACCGGCAACATGGTTACTATCCCGGCAGCAGAAAGTGGCCCCCAAGCCACACGCCAACCAGTGATGTACCTACCCAGAAAGATTGGCAGCGTTTGCGCTCGAGCATCGTTGGTCAACACTAAAGCAAGCAAGAATTCGCCCCAGCTTTGTATCAGGGAAAGCACTGCAACTGCGGCCAAACCCGGAGCACTCAGTGGTAGGACTACGTAAAAGAAAGTTTGGAGGGGATTAGCACCGTCAACATAAGCCGCTTCATCTATCTCTTTTGGGATCTCTCTGAAAAAACTTATTAGCAACCACACACCTAGAGGTACCACTATCACCAGGTGTGAAAGTATCAATGCCCACCACGTGTTTATGAGTTTCAAACGTGAAAATATCACGTACAGAGGCACTGCAGAAACAATCGGCGGTAGCATTCTAATGGAAATGATCCACTCTGCCAAGAACGCTCCGCCAACTTTGTACCTTGCTATGGCGTAAGCCGATAGTGCGCTGATGATAGTTCCAACGAGCGCAACGGAGATACCAACGATTATGCTGTTTCTCAAGTATGGAAAGATGTTCTCTATAGAACCTGTCGTCCCGCCGAAAACCTCAGTTTCTTTAGCACCATAGAAATTCGAAAAAGTGAGCTGTGAAGGCCAAAACTTTGGTGGCCAGCTGAACCATTCGTTCGAGGGTTTAAAAGCTGTTATCACAAGCCAGTAAACAGGAAAGAGAAAGAAGATCAAGCAAATACCGATCAAAATGTATCTGAAAACCGCAAAAATCTTTTTCACATCTCTTCACCCCCAAATCCCAACTGCCTTCTCATCCTCACCAATCTGAAAACAAGATTGACCAGGATCATGCTAACTAGCAACAGAAGGACACTGAGTGCTGATGCATAACCGATATTCCATCCGAAAGAAATCCCAACTTTGTAGATATAAAAACTGTACGTGTGCGTCGCCGCACCAGGACCACCCCAAGTAGTCATAAACACTATATCGAATGTTTTAAGACAATCGATGATTCGAAGCACGAGAGCAACGAGTATCAATGGTCTAAGCAGTGGAAATTCAACGTGCAGAAATACCCTGCCCCAATCAGCGCCATCAACCCTCGCAGCATCTATCAGGTCTTGTGGTATGGATTGTAGACCTGCATATATCATGAGAAAAACGAATGGTGTCCATTGCCACACGTCGATGATTATGATACCAAGTTGAGCGTAGTTCATGTCACCAAGCCAAGATATTTTGGATGTGCCAAACAATGATAGGAACCAATTCACTGGGCCAAACGCATAGTTGTAAAGCATTTTCCAAGCCACGCCAGACACAGCCGCTGGAACCATCATGGGTATCAAGAACGAAGAACGTATGATTTTCTCACCTTTGATGCCCCTCACTAGGAAAGCTATACCTACTCCTAGGAGAATTTCAATAGGTACAGCTAAAGAGAGCAACTTGGCTGTGAACTTAAAAGATTCAATTGCTGTTTTATCCTTCGATATTTGGAAATAGTTTGAAAGGCCTATAAAGTGGGTTTCAGCGCGTTTGGAAAGATCATAATCTCTGAAAGAAGCCCAGATCATGAAAGCGAATGGATAAATAGTCATAGAGAGAAAAAGGATCAAAACCGGCAGGACCATCAGCCAAGGGATCAATTTGTTCTTCATGAAAATGAGGGGGCTTACGCCCCCTCTTCACCCCCTTATTTACTGAGTGTTTCTTGCCACCTTTTTGCAAGATCGTTGAGTGTGTCCATTGAAAGTGGTAATGTGCCTGCGAGTATCTTAGAGAACGTTTCGACTGTGATATCCTCAAGACGTGGTTCTTCTGGTATCCTCGGTCTATGCGTTTGAGTAACGTAAGTTACTTCGAGTGCTGGCACCCTGGGGTCAGCGGCTCTGACCTCTGGATCCCTAAGTGTGGACATTCTTGCTGGGGCTACGGCAAATCTGAGAAATTTGTTCTTGTCTGCCCATTTACTCGTGGCAAAAGTTATAAATTTGAAGGCCGCTACCTTTTTCTCCTCAGGTATGAACTTGTTGATTGCGAGAGCCCACTGACCACTCACCGACCTCCCGGGCATCGGTATGATACCAACTTTTTCAGCTCCAACAGTCGATTTGAAAATCAAGTATGGACCTGTCCACTGAGGCACCATCGCAACGAGACCTTGGTTGAAGTATTCGATCGTCTCACCGTAATCGGAACCCAGCGGATCTGGACTGTAAGGCATGAGTTTTTTCATCATCTCGAGCGCCTTCAAACCTTCTTCGCTATTGAATGCGGGCTTACGATCGGCTGTGAAATACTCACCATATTCCAGATCTGCTTGACCATGTTTCATAATACCGAGTGGTGCGTTTCTGTACTCACCGAAGAAGAGCAAGTACATATAGAACAAAGTGTGGGTTCTTGGAAACATCAGTGCTATTCCATACTCGGTGGGAGAGTTTCTGTTGAATTTCTTTGTGAAAAATTCGGCTATTTCTTTAACTTCTTCCCATGTGACGGGCAATGTTAGTTCCCGACCGTATTTCTCCTTGAACGCTTGTTTCAACTTTGGATCTTCGAATAGGTCCTTTCTGTAGTAAAACAGCATTGTGTTGTTGTAAAATGGTAAGCCGATCAGTTTACCTTGCCACTTGCCGGACTCTTCAAGTACTTGTGGTATGAAATCCCCCAAGTCATAATCAGGCGGTAACAAGTGTGAATACTTACTCATGAATTCTCCAAGATCCACTAGCCCGAACGAAACAGCACCCGTCGTCATAACGTCATAGGTGAACGCATCGAATGAACCAGCTTGCGATCTCAAATCCTGCAACAGTTTTGGGTACAGAACTTCCCATGACAGTGGAACAATTTCAATTTGGATATCCGGATTCTGCTTCATGAACTCACCCGCAAGCCATTTGAGAGCGTCTGCATTGTCCGGGGAGCACAAAACGGAGATCTTCACTGCGGAAAATCCTACCACGACGAAAAGCACCGCTAAAAACACTACCAGCAACTTCCTGGCCACAAACACCCCTCCCTTCTGTGGAAATGAACATCCCCACGACAAATAAGAACTATACTATGTACGGTCAAATACTTACATTGACATTATAGACTTTTTTCACTGCCGTGTCAAGTTTTCTTATAAAAAGCCGGAAATTCGATAGGGAGAATACATCATCACAACCCGTTTATTGTAGATGATTTTATTGTACGTACCTTAATCCAAAAAATCTAGAGATTCGGAACAGCCACTGAGTTTCTCTCAATGAACTCTGGTTGAAATATACATCTTTCTGTTTGTCCACCATCGAGCATACTCAAAAGTAACTCCGCTGCTTTTCTACCGACTTCTTCCTTAGGATGCGCAAAGGTTGAAAGGATGTCTCTGAAATCACCTATTGGTGCATCGTCGAAACCAATCACTGATAGATCTTCTGGAATGCTCATTCCCAATCTTTTTGCAACCAACTGCAACTGGAGTGCGGTTGCATCGTTGTAACAAAACACCGCGGTTGGCCTGAGTTGCTTTGGCATTGTTAAAAGCTCATGGGCTATCTGCATGGGAGCACCCGTAAACTCTGAAACGTTGAACGATTTCTCATAGATTTTCTCGAAGCCAAGCTCTCGAGCTCTCTGTATGAAACTCATTGCTCTGACAAGGCTTGGTAAGTGTATCGATTTGTACAACACGGCAACTTTCTTATGGCCAAACTGATGAAAAATCTCAGCTGCCTTAATGCCGCCGTAAGCATCATCTAATATTACGCAACTTGTTCCTTCTATGTTCCAATCGGTGTGTACA
>CAYXCE010000016.1:7335-11673 GCA_964463395.1 uncultured Pseudothermotoga sp. | reverse complement strand
GAACATAGGGACGGAAAACCTCATCATATGCTTCAAATTGACGATGTAGTCAAGGTGAAGTTCGAATATAATCCTCAAGGTGTCCTCGTTTACTACGGTATCGTGGTGGAAATCAAGGCAAAATGGGATTTTGGACCGATATCAGGCTACGAGGAAGATTTGGCGTTGAAGGGACTTTCTCCCGCTAATCCCATTTTTTTAGCCACGGTGATGACCACGAGAATGCTGAAGATAGAAGAGGGAAAGATTCTTCCAGATGCCCCACAGGTACCACCACCACCGGGTGCAGAGGTCAGTTTAGCCAGCGAGGAGGAAGTCAACGCAGCGTTAGGTTTCGATGAACTGTTGCAGAAAGATTATGCAATACCTGTGGGTGTTTTCAGAAACAACAAACCTGCCTATGTGGATGTCAGGTACATCTTGGGTGAGAACGGTGCGCACATAAATATCTCTGGTCAATCCGGAGTCGCGGCGAAAACTTCTTATGCAACATTCCTGGTGAAATCTTTCCTCGATACTGGAAACAGATTGAAAGATAAAAACCAACTCATGGCTTCACTCTCAAGGGCGCGTTTCATCATCTTCAACGTGAAGGGAGAAGGCCTTCTATTCTTGGATAAATGGTCGAAAGACTGGAAGGAAAAAGAGAAAACGGATTCAGGAAATCTGTGGCAAAAAATGTACGACGCTTTGCAAGTACGTTCCGAGCCATTCTCGAAGGTGAAATTCTTCGCTACGAGAAAGCCTAACCGTAACGAACCTTGGGTCAACAAGAGGTCGGACGGGGTTCAGCTCTATGGGTGGGACATTGTAGACATACTGAGGTTGGGCTTGTTCGAGTTGCTGTTCGATCAAGAAGAACTTGAGAGCAATCAAAATTTGCAATTGGCCGTCACGAGTGTGCAGGAAGTTCTTCAGGAGAGGTTCGAAAAGGCTATAGACGAGGCTAAAAAATTTTGTCAAAAGAATCAGATAAAAGTGTCGAACGACCCGGAAATCATCATTAGAACAGCAATTTCCAACGGATTCGATGTGAAGGCTCAGGCAGGTCTACCGGATAGTTTGGACGAACTCATCGAGATGTTCGAATCAGACGAAGAGTTCAAAACGAAAGTTTTGCAGGAAGTCCAGGGAAAAGCAACGATAGTAGCTCTCGTGAGAAGACTCAAGGCCGCAAAAGCGGTGGGTTTCGATCTGATCTGGGTTAGAACCAACTTTTTACAATTCGATTCTGCAACGAACAAACGGATCGATTGGGACAAACCTGGTCAAGTGACTGTTGTGGATATCTCGAAGCTGAGGACCCGGCCACAGTCGTTCGTTGTCGGTGCGATCTTGCTCGAGGTGATGAAATCGAGAGAAGAAAAGACCAACCAAGATCCGGTGTTCATCTTCTTGGATGAACTGAACAAGTACGCCCCACGTCATGGTGGTGGGACTCTGTCCAACATATTCAGAGACATCGCCGAGCGTGGGAGATCTTTCAAGGTGATATTGATCGGAGCGGAACAGACTGCTTCTGAGGTTGATTACAGAATCATCACGCAATCTTCCACAACCGTGGTTGGTCGCCAGAAAGGTGCGGAGTTGATGAAACCTGAGTATGCCCACCTGACCGATGAGCAAAAAGCGAGGGCCGCACTACTTCAGCAAGGAGAAGTGATCATCGATCAACCTTTCATGAGGATTCCCATCACCGTAAGATTCCCTCTGCCCGCTTGGTGCACACGCGAAGATGGTGCTCACATCATGAGCTTGGAAGAGAGAAAAGCACTGGAAAAAAGACTCTACGGAGGCGATTGAATTGACGTTCAAAGATTGTTTGGTGTACCGCGATGGTGATTTTGTCAAGATGGATTTATCCATTGAGAGCGGCGTTTTCACGCATGAAACCACTGAACCCGTTATAGATCTGAACGGTTATTACATTATGCCAGGTTTTGTGGATTCACATGCGCATGTGATAGGAACTGGACACAAATACGGTCTTTTGAATTTGGAAAACGTGACTTCCCTGGAGCAGTTGTTGGAGCTTTTGAATCGTCAATCTCAAGATCTTTTGATAGGCAGGGGGTGGAACGAAGAAAAACTCGGCGAGATACCCACCAGACAGTTGCTCGATCATGTACAAAAACCGGTTCTGCTGGTGAGACGGTGTGGCCACGTTGGTGTGGCCAACTCGGCATTCATGAAACTGATTGGAGTCTGGAAAGAAGATGGGTTTTTCAAGGAAAAAGAACTCGAGGATGTGAGAAAGAAGATCCCATCGCTGGATGAGGAAAAGTTCTACAAGATCGGTGAAGAACGCTTTTTAATGCATGGGGTCACTTTCGTTCATTCAGACGATCTTCATGGAATGGATTGGAACAAATTGAAGAATATACTGGTAAGCTCAAAAATCAGACTGCTCGAAAAGGTTCATTTTGAATCTCCAACGGAACTCGAACGTTTCGACGATTTTGGCGTCATCTCAGATCGCGTCGTTGTGAAAGCCGTCAAGATCTTCGCGGACGGTTCAGTGGGTGGAAGAACCGCTTGGCTCAGCGTACCTTACGCTGACGATCCGAGCAATTTCGGTATGAAACTGCTGAGTGAAGAGGAAATCGAGATTTTTGCAAATCTTTGTGATCGTAAAAATGTGCAGTTGTGCGTGCATGCCATCGGTGATGAAGCTGTCCACACGGCGGCGAAAGTTTTGAGCAGACATCCAAATCATCGGATCATACACGCACAATTGGTTCGAGAAGAAGATCTGCCGTTGCTGAGGTACACTTTATTTTCCGTACAACCTCACTTTGCAATCGAAGATGAAAAATTGATGGAATCAGCTTTACCCAAGCAGCTCAAAGCTTTGAGATACCCATTCAAGTTCTTTTTCGAACTCGGTTTCACGATCGCTTTCTCGAGCGATGCTCCCGTTTCTCCAGAGGATCCAAAGTATGTGATAGAAAAAGCTCTAAAGCTTGGTTTCACGAAACGACAAGCCATTGAACTCTACACGATCGCTGGGGCAAAACTTGCAGGTTTGGACAGATTAGGAAAGATCGAAACAGGTTATTTGGCAGACTTTTGCGTGTATGAGAGAGATCCTTTGAAATTGGACGAAGATCCAGTTGCGGTCTACGTGGCAGGAGAACTCGTGTACAAAAGATGAAAATGGAGCAGGCGGTGGGACTCGAACCCACACCCTCCGCCTTACCAAGGCGGCGCTCCACCGCTTGAAGCTACGCCTGCCTCAAATCAAAGTATACCAGAAAAAATTTCGTTTGCAAGTGCTTCACTCTGACTCCGTTTGACCCTGAGGGTTGATTCCTTCCTGATTCAGGATTTAGTTTTTCAAAACTACAAGACTTAAATATTATAAATAAAAAAGCATTGTCAATGTCATATGGATTTTCGTAACTTTTAGTACATCAATATGGAAAAAATATCCTATTCAATACTATTCAGAGAAGCGTTAAAAGTTGGCTTTTCAAGTTATATATTACAAAAGTCTGTGTGGGTATGAAAAAACTCATCGTATCATCGCGAGTTGAATCGGATCTTTGTGGAATTGTGGTAACATTTCTTGGGAGCTCACTTGATGTGGCGCGGGATCTTCTCAGTGCGCAAAGATTGATAGAGAGAAATCCGGCGTTTTATGGTCTCATGCTCATCGACTGCGACAGTGTCGATCTTCAGGATGTCCACACATTCGTTCGTACTCTTCGAGAGAGCGTTTCACCATTGTTTCCGAAAATTTTCTTGCTTCATGCCCCCTTCGACGCGGACTTGATCAAAGCTGGTGTGGACGAATTCATCAACCAGGAAAGATTGATCGAATCTTTAACCTTCAATACTGATGATGATGAGTACCTCACCGCCTTTACTAGCTTTTTGAGTGATCTGATCAGGCTCAAAGATTCACATTTGTTCGAACATTCACTTCGAGTGAAAGCTTTCACCCGTCTCCTCACTATGTTCTGTGTTGATGCTGGTTTGATCGATCCAACCTTCGCAGCGGATATCACCTTTGCAAGTTTCTTTCACGATTTGGGAAAATTGATCATACCAGACTCGATATTGAATAAACCTTCCGTTTTGAGTGAGAATGAATTTTCTATCGTCAAAATGCACACGATCCTGGGCGCCAAATTGTTGGAAAAACTCATCAAAACTTTTCGTGAAGAAAAGCTTCTGACCGTCTTGTTCAATGTGGTGAAGTATCACCACGAGAGATTCGATGGGAACGGTTATCCTGAGGGGCTCAAAAGCGAACAAATACCGCTGGAAGCAAGAATAGTGACAATAGCGGATGTATTCGAGGCACTGACGTCCAATAGGCCTTATCGAGCGGCA
>CAYXCE010000016.1:1222-7325 GCA_964463395.1 uncultured Pseudothermotoga sp. | reverse complement strand
GGATTATTTCGATCCGGAGATTTTTCGAATTTTCTCAAAGAACAACGAACATTTTCTTTGTTAAATTTCCAACAGAATCTCGTACCAATCGATGAGTGGCCTCAACCCACTCATTTCAACCTTCTTTCCGCAAAGATTTGTCCTCACAAATTCGTATTCAGACGCCTCTTCTAAATCTTGCTCATCGAAGCAACCATCGAGTTCATAAACAACGCGTTTGATTTTCTCAGGGCTTTCTCGCTTCAAGATGCGTCCATCGGGTGACACAATTAAGACGTGATACCCATCGGGGATTTTTTCTCTCAAATGCACTATGGTCGAACCATCACTCGCAAAATTCTTCGAAACTTTGACAATCACAGGCAGTATGCGCCCTGCCGCAAAGACCTCGGACAACGAAGCCAGTTTCTTCGGAAAATCGAGCTTGAAGGGTGTGATGGGAAAACCGTAAGCTCTTTCTTCCAAGCTCGCAAGGTCAGTTTCATCGTAGTCCAACTTCTTCTTCGATTGGCTATATTTGCCAAAGACTTTCGCTGCCAATTGACTCAATCCTTCGTCGAAGCCTTTTTGAAGATTTTCGAAAGCTTCTAATGCGCCCATACGACCAGAGTGAAGTTCATCAAACGCCCCAGCCCAAACCAATTTTTGAAGCGTTGATAACGGAAGTTCTGTTTTCTCATGGAATTCTCTAAGGCTCGAAAATGGTGCCAACCTGTGACATAACTGTGCCGTCGATTTTCCCACACCGTTTATTACCTCTAATGGTAATCGAAATATTCTCCCTTCATCTGGGGTGTTGTTGATGGATGGAGGTAGAACATGAAAACCTATAGAACGGAGTTCTTGCACGGCCTGGAAAATTTTGACCTGATCTGAGGCATTCTCTCTCATGTACACCTCGAAGAACTGTTTTGGCCAGTGAGATTTCAAGCAAGCCAGTTCAAAACTCAAGAGAGAGTACGCAACACTGTGCGACTTGTTGAAAGCATAAGAAGCGAACTTTTCCAGCACATCGCACACGTCTTGAATGAATTTCGATGCGTAGCCTCGTTCGATGAGTTTATTTTTGAAATTGACCAAGGCTTGCCCTATGGCACGTTCGTCCCTCTCCGAGATGGCTTTTCTAAAAAGATCCGCTTCTGCTGGTGAAAAACCCGCCAAATCCATCGCGAGTCTCATCACCTGTTCCTGATAAACTACCACCCCAAAGGTTTCTGGAAAGAGTGCCTGCTCGACATCAGAGCAACCACGCTTTCTTTCTGCATAGAGCTTGTCCACTCTCGCCCTCAACGGGCCTGGTCTGTTCAGAGCCAGGAGTGCGGACAATTCCTCCAAATTCGATGGTCTGACAGCTCTGCACAGTTTTCTGGCACTTTGGGATTCGAGTTGGAAGATGCCGGACGTTCTTCCAGTAGAGATGAGTTTGTAAGTATTCGCATCGTTCAGGTTCAAATTTGTACGATCGATACCAACTTTTCTTCGAATCTCATCGAGTATGGCTAGCGTTCTGAGTCCGAGAAGATCTATCTTCACAACACCGATCCGTTCGATTGAGTCCATGTCGTATTCGATGATCGTTTCATCCTCGAAAGGCACCAAGGGTAAGTTCAGTGGTTCTTGGGCTACAACGATTCCAGCTGCGTGAACACTCCTTCTGTATGGCAATCCGACAACTCGCCTTATCGTTCCATCTTTGAGGTCGATGTTGAGTCTCCTGATTTCGTTCATCAAAGCCTTTTCCGTCAGTGTCACAAATGCTGAAATCTGTGCGACGTAAGGGAAAACGTCTTTGAGAAGATGCAGCAATTTTGGACGTTGTTCGTCGGCAACGTCTATGTCTATGTCTGGAGGTTCTCGGCGTTGCTCATGAAGGAATCTCTCAAATATCAATCCATACTTGACGGGGTCCACCGTTGTGATACCGAGCAAGTGAGCGAGGAGACTACCAACGGCGCTACCTCGTCCCGGTCCGATGAGGATTCCGTTTTGTTTCGCCACATCGATGATACTTTTCACTGTGTAGAAATACGATTCGAAGCCAAGCTTTTTCACAACGCTTATTTCTCTGATCAGTCTCTCTCTGTATTCTCCAGAAGATCTTTGAACAATTTCTTCGAGCCAACCTTTTGGAGGTTCGAGCAATTTGTGACTCACTTTGAGATCGTAATCACAAGCGTCCAACGCATCCGCCGCATCGTCGAACCTCCCAGAAAAATCAGCTCCCACGCTCGGTTCGGTCTTGAGCAATTGGCACATCAGTTCATGCGCTTCCAAATCGTCATTGCGGAGATAGTAAATGAGCTTGATTTCATTGATCTTCAGATGATTCAACGCCGGCTCTCTCCGCTCGTTGTAAGATCGTACCAACTCTTCATATTCTTCTCGATTGCGAGCATAGTAAATTCTCTCTCTTTTCCTCAACCCAATCACAGGAATGAGGCCAGATCTTTTACAAAGTGTGTGAAAGTGAACCACCCCGTGGAGAGTCACATCTGCGAGTAAGAGTGACCTGAGGCCGCGCTCTTTCGCAAAGTTTGCGAGATCTTCGAGTTTAACAACAGATCCTTCAAAAGAATATGGCGAGACGACGCAAGCGATCATTTGAATGACTCCTCGTACAAACGTTTGATGGCAGATTTGAAATCTTCAGGTAGTGGTGCTATGAACTTCATCTCTTCATTGCTCCGTGGATGTTTGAATTTCAGCATGGCGGCGTGCAACAAGTGTCTTTCAACAGGGATCGGATCGGTCTTCCCATAAAGTCTATCACCCAGAATCGGATGACCGATGTACTTCATATGAACCCTTATTTGATGTGTCCGACCGGTTTTCGGGTACGCAGCGACCAGCGACGCTAATCCACCGAACTCTCTCAAGATTCTGTAGAATGTGATGGCTACTCTTCCCTCCTTGGCCACAGTCATTTTGACCCGAACTGTTGGATGTCTCGTGAGGTTGATCTGTATCTCGCCTTCAGGCTCGGTGGGACATCCATGAATTATTGCGAGATACATTTTGAAAACTTCTCTGTTTTTGAACTGTGCGGAGAGCGACCGGTGAGCAAAATCGTTCTTCGCAACAACGATCACACCAGATGTTTCTTTATCCAACCGATGGACAATACCGGGCCTGAGTTCTCCACCTATACCCTGCAAATCTTTGCAGTGATACAAGAGCGCGTTCACCAACGTGCCACTCGCGTGTGACGGTATCGGATGAACGATCATACCGGCAGGCTTATCGACGACTATGAGATCCGAATCTTCGTACAAAATTCGAAGTTTTATAGGCTCTGGAACGATTTCTATCTGCTGGGGTGTCGGACGATCTGGCAGTAGAACCTCATCGTTCGGTTTGACCTTGTAGCTGGCCTTCTCTATTCTACCGTTGACCTTAATTTGGCCCTCTTTTATGAGTTTTTGCAAAAAGGAACGTGAGATACTCTTGGGTAACTTTGAAAGAAGGTACAGATCGAGTCTTTGACCCGCTTCATTCTTGCCCACCCTTATCGTCAAGAGGCTTTTCACCTCTCAGCAGACTGACGAGAACCAGTATTCCACCGATCGTGATGAAGAGATCTGCGATGTTGAAAACTGCAGGAAAGTACTTGACGTTTATGAAATCCACCACGTAACCCAACCTGAACCTATCGACCACGTTACCCATGGCACCACCCACGATCATTCCAAGGCCAGCTTTCGTCAGATTTGAACACTTCACGAAAGACGGTACGAGCGCTATCAAGAACGTTGCAAAAAAAGTCACCCACAATATCCATGGAGATCTTGCGAACATACCGAATGCGATTCCTGTATTCTTCGTGTAAGTCAACCAAACGAAGCCCGGGACGATGAAAGTGGGCACCACTAAAAACCGCTCAACGATCATTTTGGTGAGTTGATCCATCAGCAAGACAAAGGTTATCCAGAACATTCAACCCACCCTTTGATAGAAGAACGGACTGAGCAATTTCAGGCCCAAACTGGCATAATCGAATATACGTTCCGTGCTACCCACAAACAGTATGCCACCGATCCTGAGAGCCCTAGCAAAATTATGATACAACTGCGCCTTTGCGTGCTCCTCGAAGTAGATCACGACGTTTCGACACACGATCAAGTCAAGACCCTGCGGGAACGGATCCTGAAGCATGTTGTGCTTCTGAAATGTCACACGTTTCTTCACCAAATCTTTGATCTTGTACATGCTATCCACAATCTCGAAATAGCGGTCTATGTAAATTTTTGGCGTACTGATCATTGAACGTGACTCATAGACTCCACGTTTAGCTTCCTCGATCGCCTTGTCGTCTATATCTGTCGCAAGGATACCAGCACCTACAGGGGCTTTCAATTCCTCAAGCAGGATCGCAAGAGAATAAGGTTCTTCACCACTCGCACAGCCCGCACTCCAAGCCTTGAACCTCGCTCTCGAGAGGGAGAGCAATTCTGGCAGGTACTTGTCTCTCAGTTCCCACCATTTCTCTGGATTCCTGAAGAACTCGGTAACGTTTATCGTTAATTTGTCAAGAAACTCATCTCTCACAGTACTGTTGCTCAACAAGAGCCGAAAATATTCCTGGTAAGATGACAGTTTGTACTTTCTTATCAATATTTCTATCCTACGCTTCATTCGGTGTGGCTTGTAGCCACTCAAATCTAAACCAAAGTGCCTGTGTATTTCCTTGACGAACCACTGGAAATCCTCCATCGGAAGTTCACCAGAGAATTGGGAAAGAAAATCCTGCATACCATCTCTCCTTCTGTAGCTTCAACGTGATAGCGATATCTTTCAATTTCACTCTCGCTTCAAGACCATCCGTACCCAGCAAAAACCACTCTTCACCCTTCAACCATCCCAACATTATCGACGCGCTTTCATCGAGAAACTGGGCAAATATATAGATGTTCTTTTCTACCACTGCAAATCGAAACCCATTCTCCGGAAGAATCAAAAATACGAACGGTCCAACAGAGGTGCTGAAACCATAACCTCGATTCGAAACAAACCCCCCCACTTCAAACCACCTGGTGGGCAACGTCAATCCCACGTGGTACTGTCCATCTCGATCGATACACGCGTTGAAAAATGGCACTTTGAAAAATAGTGAACTTTCCATGCCCAAAGTTGCACCTATAGAACCATCAAAACTCCATGCGACGAGTGAATAGGGATGATAGTCGATGTTTGAAAAACACGTTTGGACCCGATGGGGTGTGTTGAACCTGACACCCCCACTGCCCAAATCCAAATCGAGATGTTTCAAACTTTCTAAAGGAGACACCGCTGGGGTAAACCACTTTCCGTCGAGATTGAGTACGAATGAAAAGTCCGAAACAGCTTGAACACGCCAAAATTCAACGCGTGGTATCACTCTCAATCCAAAATGTGCGCCATCACCGATGGCGTAATCCAAATTTACAGTCGCCGCGAAGCAAACGAAAGGGATCAACAACAAGACTGCGACTGCTAACCTCATTGCCCAAGTTGTGCCAGAATGGCCTCCATCTCGGCATCGTCCATTTCAAAGTTTGAAAAGACCTCTTGAACGTCATCCATATCCTCCAGCGCATTCAAGAGCGTCAGCAACCTTTCGGCGTCTTTTCCGGTAACACGTACCGTGCTCTTCGGTACGTATCCAACGTTGGCTTCAACCTTGTAACCATTGGCTTCGAGTGCATCTTTGATCTTCATCACATCCTCAGGGTTTGCGATGATTCTGATGGGATCTTCTTGATCCTTTATGTCTTCTGCTCCGGCATCGATAGCAATCATCATAACTTCTTCAACGTTAGCAACTTGCTCCTTCGGTATCTGTACAATGCCTTTCCTTTCGAACACCCAACCCACCGACCCTGGTTCGGCGAGGCTCCCACCATGCCTGCTCAGAACGTGCCTGAGTTCTTGAGCTGTCCTGTTTTTGTTGTCTGTAAGTGCTCTTATGTACAGAGCAACTCCACCTGGAGCGTAAGCTTCGTAAATGATTTCTTGAAATTCGGCGCCCTCGATTTCTCCTGTGCCACGTTTAATCGCTCTTTCGATATTTTCTTTCGGCATGCTCGCCTCTTTCGCTCTCTCGATGGCTGCCCTAAGACGTGGGTTT
>CAYXCE010000016.1:0-1212 GCA_964463395.1 uncultured Pseudothermotoga sp. | reverse complement strand
ACTGCGATCTCTTCGCATCCTGGGCCATCTTCCTGTGTTTTATGTTTGCCCATTTGTTGTGACCAGACATGATCTAACCTCCCGTTCTAAGCTTTCAGTTTCATCCTAAGTATTTTACCACTACCAAAGTGGAATCATCGTGCTGAGGAACCTCACCACAGAAGCTATTCAGTTCGTTTTCGATACTACTGACGATATTCTCGGCGCTCTCATTCACACAGTTTTTAAGGACTTCCACAAGTCTTTCCAAGCCGAACTCTTCGCCAAGTTCGTTCCTCGCTTCGGTCACACCGTCGGTATAGATCACCAAGATCTCCCCAGGTTGCATTTTAAACTCTTGTTCCTCATACTTCGAAGTTTTTATGATTCCCATGGGAAGAGCTCGAGCTTCCATCAACGTAACGTCATTCTCATGCACCCAAATGATGGGATTGTGCCCAGCATTTATCAATCGAATGGTACCATCCACATGGAAGCACATCAACGCCGTCGTGACAAATCTGTCTTCCTCTAGATCGTCACACAGAGCATTGTTCAATTCGCTTGCCAAATGCGAAAGTTCAAAAATGTTTTTCACGAGAGTTCTCAAGGTACTCCTCAAAGAGGTCATCAGCAATGCCGCAGGAATACCTTTTCCAGACACATCAGCAACGATCACAAGAAAACGCTCTTCCATTGGTATCACATCGTAGTAGTCACCACCCACCTGTATCGCAGGAACTGTCTTTGCCGCCATTTGAAGACAATCCAACTGGGGCAAGCTCTTGGGAAGTAAACTCATTTGAATCTGTCTTGCGATTTCTAGTTGCTCTTTCAGCCTCTGTCTTTCGACCTCCCGCCACAACCTCGTGTACCTCTCACACGATGCGGCTAACTGAAAAGCGATCGCTTCGAGTATCTTTCTGTCGGCAGCGGTGAATATTCCATGTTCTTTTTCAATCAGAGCTATACGACCCCATTTTGTACCACCACTTTCCACCGGCACCGAGAGCAAATTTTTCAACCGCATTCCATGCTCTGGTTCGATCAGCACTAAGCCCTCAAAATTCTTGAGAATTTCTTTTGCGATCGAAATCACATCCGCTTCAGATTGGCTCTTTTCGTACACCAAATTTTTACCAAGCACGTTCAGCTCTATAGAAATGGCTTTGAATGGTACCGTTTGCTTCAGCGTTTGAGTCAGTGGTTCAAAAATTTCCGATAGATCTACCA
>CAYXCE010000015.1:0-12078 GCA_964463395.1 uncultured Pseudothermotoga sp. | reverse complement strand
CTTCAAATTCTCTCCTTTGATGAGCAATTCGATGATGTGTGCCCCACCGAAAGATTTGTCGTGCTTAGATTCTTGCGTCGCACCGATGTAACCATCGACTGCCGCAATGCCTCCATACACTTCCACACCTTCGATCTCTATCTTCTCCATCCTCATCGGTGGCTTGGTATGGCCGAAGTTCACGAAAGCTCCGCTGGAACACATCGGTGCGAAAGTGGCAGTCGTCACGACATCGACCTTCTTGGTGACTCCTTTCACACCCTCTTGCTTGGCCATCTTCACGACTTCCTCGGCGGTGAGTACCACAGCTTCACCCTTCAAGATCTTTTCGTTGATCTGTTCTATCGTTCTCACACCGTTCACCCCCTAAAGAATTCTCGATGGATCGCCCGGAGGGCCTTGTCTCTGTCTTCAACACTCACGATGAAGTACATCGTTACCTCGGAAGCACCCGCAGAGATCATTTGGACGTTGATCCGCTCTTTCGAAACGGCCGAGAATATTCTCGCGGCGATACCGTGTCTTTGAAGCAGACCGTTTCCGACCGTTGCTATCAGAGAGATGTTCGCCTTGAAATCGATCTGCTCGACTTCCGGAATGTTCAACTTCGACACCAATTTTTTCGATCTTTCGAGGTCCTGGCGTGATATGAGCACGTTTATGCTCGTTTGAGAAGTCACCACGGATTTTATGTTGATGTTCTCATTTCCAAAGGTTGAAGCGATCTGACCTAGCAAGCCAGGCACACGACCGACGTTGGAACCTTTGAACTGAACGACGGCGATGTCGTCGGTGAAAGAGATGCTCTTGACGATATCCTCGGTGGTCGAACCGTTCGCCGTGATGATCGTGTCAGGTTCGTCGATGCTTTTGAATTGGTTTATATTGAATATGTAGAGTGGTATGCCTTTCTTTCTCAAAGGCTCGACCGTCGCGCGGTGGAGAATCTTGGCTCCGAAGTAGGACAGCTCTGCCGCTTCGTCGTACGAGAGGTGCCTCACAGGTTTGACGTTCTCAACATGTTTCGGATCGCACGTCATGAAACCGGAAACGTCTTTGTACAGATCCACCCTCTCTGCATCCAGACAGTACGCCAAGCACGTGGCGGTGTAATCGCTACCACCGCGACCGAGTATCGTGACCCTGCCGTCGTGAAGACCGTAGAAACCTGGCACCACGTAGTTTTTGTTCTCTTCGAAAAACTTCGAAGCGTTCTCACGCGAAGATTCGAGATCCACCGTGGCGTTGCCGAACCTCCCGTCGGTGATGAACCCAAAATGTTCTGGTAACGCCTCTTCAAAGGAGAACCCATTCTCCCTGAAGAATTTGGTCAGCATCAGAGATGAGCACCGCTCACCGTGGCTGACGATGAAATCTTGAACTTGCGTTGGAACTTCACCCAAAAGTTTTGAGCCGAGCAGGGCGTTTCTGATCTCGAAGACCCTGGCTCTGAGTTCTTCGTCATCTCTATCCAAGAAAGAACGATACCTCTCGTACAGAAAGTTCAGAAAATCGTCCACGTCCAACTGATCGATCTTGGAAACTGCGTCTATCAACTGGTTCGTCACACCGTAGGCGGCAGAGACCACCACGATCAAACTTTGCTGGTACATCCTTACAACTTCCAAGATCTTGAAAAGATCTTCCCTACACCTCAAGTTGGAACCACCGAACTTCACAACGCACCTCTTCAACTCTTCCCACCTCCAACGAGGTTTCTACACAGCTTCAAAGCTTCAAGGGCATCCTTAGCGTAGTGAACGCCGAACTGTTTGGCGAGCTGTTCGTTCATCGACGCACCACCTGCCACCACGAAAACTCCTATGCCGTTCCGTCTCAACAAGTCCGCCGTTTCTTTAACGTATCCAACCGTCGTGGTCATCATCGCTGAAAGCCCAACGATGTCCGGATTGAATCTTTTCACCGCTTCGAGCACCTGGGTGGCTGGAACGTTCTTGCCGATGTCCATCACCTCGAAACCCCCACTGCGCAGCACGGTCGCAACGATCTTTTTGCCTATGTCGTGTATGTCGTCCTGAACGGTGGCCAGGAGTACCCTACCGAGTTTCGTTTCTGAACCACCGAGCAGTTCGTTCAAATGATCGAAAATTGGTTGAACCGTTTCGGCCGCCAAGAGCAAATGTGGTAGATAGATCTTACCTACTGCGTAGAGCTGTCCCACCCTTTCCATCGCCTTCGCGAGCACGTTCTGACTTATATGGAGTGGATCGTTTGTTTTCAGCATCTCTTGAACGACGTTCATCAATTGTTCTCTTTGGCCTTTGAGTATGTAACCCACCAGGGGATCTTCCTCGAGTTGTTCCAATTTCACCAGCTGTTCTCCCCTGAGCGCGAGCGCACCCCTGAGCACGTTCATCGTTGTTGTTTCTTTGCTGTTCAATATGGCTCCACTCAGTCCAGCATCGATGCAGAGAGAGAGGAAAGCCGCGTTGACGTTTTCCCTTTCGGGTAAACCAAAACTCAGGTTTGAAAGACCGATACAACTCTTCAAACCGAGTTCTTTCAACTTTTTGATGGTCTCCACCGTGACACGATGGTCCTTCTTCGCTCCAATGGGTAGCACCAACGGATCGAAGAAGACTCTCTCCAGTTCGATCCCTTCAGTCTTTAAGATTTCTGAAGCCTTCTTCGCCAGCCTTATTCTGCCATCACTGTCTTCGGGGATTTCTTTTTCCATGCACAGCACTATGAGCATGCCACCGTAACGTTTGAGCAACCCGATACGATCGAGTAAGTGTTTTTCATCGCACGTTGCCGAATTCAGAAGTGGCCTACCTACGTATTCTCTCAGGGAAATTTCGAGAAAATTGATCGTCTGTACATCTATAGAGAGTGGTAAGCTCGCATACCTATCCAGTTCGTTGATCAATCTTTTGAAATGCTCTTCATTCAGAACCTTCTCGATACCGAGGTTCACATCTATGGCTGCACAGCCTTCTTGCTCTTGTTCCTGTGCGAGTTTGACGATCTGTGAGAAGTTCATCTGTCTTATCTCTTCTTGGAGTTTCTTCTTCCCCGCAGCGTTTATACGCTCTCCGATTATCAAGAACGGTTCTGTGGGTTTCAGAACGGTCCTCGACGATAAGAACTGCTGGTTGTTCGTTTCCCTTTGAACAGGTTTTCTTTCTCCGATGTAGTTTCTCATCAACTTTATGTGTTCAGGTCCAGTGCCGCAGCAACCACCGACTACGTTCGCTCCGAGTTCGATGAAATCTCTCATGTAAACGGCGAACTCTTCTGGGCTCGTTCTGTAAACGAGTCTGTTCTCAACGAACGTTGGTTTTCCAGCGTTGGGTTCCACACAGAGCTGTTTCCGACAGAGTTTGGCTAACCTCGAAAAAACGGGAAGCATCTGTTTTGGCTCTAAAGTGCAGTTGATGCCGACCACATCGACGTCCAAGTCATTCATCAGTGTGGCAAAAATTTCCACAGAGGTTCCAGTCACAGATTTGCCATCTTCTTCGAAAGTCATGCAAGCGATGAGTGGTATCTCTTTTGACACATCTCTAACGGCCAGCACGGCGGCCTTGAGCTCCTTCAGATCACTCATCGTTTCGATGATCATTCCATCCACCCCGGCATCGATCAGGATGTTCGCCTGTTCTTTGAAGATCTCGTACGCCATGTTGAAATCGAGTTCTCCGAAAGGTTTCAACAGCACACCGGTCGATGATATATCACCCAGAACGAGCTGACCGTTCTTGCAGACAGATTTGGCTATTTCCACAGCTTTCCTGTTGATCTTTTCGATCGACTCATCGAGTCCGTACTGGGCCAATTTCATTCGATTGGCGCTGAACGTGTTGGTGAGCAACATGTCAGCGCCCGCTTCTATGTATTCTCTTTGGAGCTGTCTCACTTTTTCAGGATCTTCCAAATTCAAAGTTTCTATCAATTTACCTTTGAAACCCCTCTTGAAGAGTTCAGTACCGTAAGCTCCGTCTAAAAAGATCACTCTCTCTTTCAAAAGTTTCAGAAATTCATCCCTTCTCATCGTACCACCCGATCATGCACGTCGTCGTTTTTCTCGGAACCATGACACCGCTGTTCAACACTTCGACACTCTCAACATTCAAAAGTTCAACGATGTATTTGTTCCACCTGATGTCGACATCACCGTATCCCGGAGAGAACCTCATCGTTCCTCTACCGAATTTTTTCCTCAGTTTTCTATCGAACGATTCGTTCAACGCTTCGAGTGCTTCCGAAGCCCATGCATCTAGTACTGCAGCGTCGTGTGTGCGTCCACGTTCAACGAGCGAGTTGATCAGTTCATCGATGCCGTTACCCAGCGTCGAGAGGAAGATGCTCATCCATTTCACACCAAAAAAAGAACTCGGTACCAACGATGGGGGAAGCGCTTCCACGCAGTGGAGAGAATGATAAACGACGGGTTTCACACTCTTCAATCCTTCGAGGTAGAGTTGATTGAATCGAACCAAAAGGTCTGTCTCGTTGATGATGCTCTTGTAACGTGTTTTGAGCCGTGCGAGGAACAATGTTTTATCCGGCATGTACTCCTCAACGCTTGGATAGTAAATCTCGACCAATTCTCATCCTCCTTGCTTGGTGAAAATCATACAATCGTTGAGTTCAGTGACGTGTGAAACCCGTGCAAACATAAGTTGAAAACTTCATTCAATCACTTGACTTGCAGCTTTTCTGAGCCTGTTCATCACTGAAAAGAGAATCCCTTTCTCCGGTAAACCTACCACGATGGCCGCATCCGCCGAAACGGTGTCTATGGATCTGAGCACTCTGAAAAGGTTCTGCGCGATCGTGTACGGTTCTGAAAGTTTTCCCATCGTGATGATGCGCCTTCCGAGGAAATCATCTACCATCTCTTCGGGGCACACTATGGGCGCATCGGGATATCTCATCAGAATGGCATCGAGTTTGTTTTCATCGATCACCAGAATGATCGGTTTGTTCGGCGCGTAGTGTCGATACATCATGCCGGGTGAAAGAGGCCTTTCCGGTTGACTTTTTCCCAGCAGAAAGTCCGGTATTCTGAGATCTGGTACCACTTTTCTTATCTCTTCCACGGTCGCTGGACCTGGTCTGAGCAGAGTGGGCTCACCTTTGGAAAGATCTATCACCGTCGATTCGAGACCGAGGGGTGTTTCACCCCCATCGATGATCGCATCCACCAGGCCATAGAGATCTTCTATGACGTGTTGAGCGCTCGTGGGGCTCGGTCTTCCAGAGAGGTTCGCGCTGGGTGCTGCGATGGGTACACCGCTGATCTCTATGAGTTTTTTCGCCACGGGATGGCTCGGCATTCTCACCGCGACGGTTTCAAGTCCTCCCGTCACTTCTTTCGGCACGAGGGGTTTCTTTCTGAATATGAGTGTTACTGGCCCTGGCCAGAAAGTTTCGATGAGTGGTTTGGCTTTGTCGATATCATCTTCTACCAAAAAGTTGAGCTGTTGAAGATCGGATACGTGCACGATCAAAGGGTTGTCCGGTGGTCTTCTCTTTATCTCGAATATGCGAAGGATCGCCACCCTGTCGAAACAGTTCGCGCCGAGTCCATAGACGGTCTCCGTTGGGAAGGCGACCGTACCACTCTTTTTTATTATTTCTGCAGCCTTCTTGATCACTTCCGTACTCGGATTGATCGGATCGACCTTCAATATCAGGCTCAAATCGAACACCCCTCCACATCTTTCGAAAACATTTTAACCCGAAATCATTAGGAATGACTTGTACGATTGTAGAAGAGTTCACTGGGAGGCAAGGTATGTTCAACGCGAACTTTCAGATTTTGAAGACGGGAATGGACGTTGCGATGCTCAGACAGAATGTTCATGCCCAGAACATAGCCAACGCAGAGACGATGGGCTATCGTCGAAAGTACGTGGTGTTCGAAGAACTCCTCAAAGAAGCTTCTAAACTTCAACTTGCCAAGACGCACGAGCGTCACATACCTTCCGCTCGCACTCTCCCTCAACCGAGAGTTGAGATCGACAGACAAGCTTTTTATCGCAACGACATGAACGGTGTGGATGTCGATTACGAAGTGACGCAGATGGTCGCCAACGGCCTCAGATACGAAATACTCGCAAGACTCATGTCGAAGAACATAGAATACTACAACACGGTGCTGAGGGGTGTATAATATGAACGAGTTCACCATCTTCAACGTGAGTGCGTCTGGGATGACAGCACAACGTTTCAGACTCGACATCATAGCGAGCAACATAGCCAACTCTGAAACGACGAGGACTGAGCGTGGGGAACCTTACAGAAGGAGAATACCGATCTTTGCCGAGTACTTTCTTGACAAGAATAGAACATCTGCGGTGAAGGTGGTTCGCATAGAAGAAGATCCTTCGCCGTTCAGGCTCGTTTATGACCCATCCCATCCAGACGCCGATGAAGATGGTTACGTGAGATTCCCGAACGTGAACGTGCTCAGAGAGATGGTCGATTTGATAAACGCTCAACGCGCTTATGAGGCGAACGTTGCGGCTTTCAACGTTACAAAGTCGATGATAAACAGCGCGCTACAGATTGGAAGGGGATGATCACATGATAGATGGTATCAGCGGTGTTGGACCTTCCAGTATCCAGAGAGCACAAGAAGAAAAGTCTTCGAAAAAAGCTCCAGATTTTGCGGAGATATTGAAGGAAGCGTTCGAGAAGGTCAATCAAGTTCAAAAGAACGCCGAAAAGATGGCGTCAGATTTTGCGCTTGGCAAGATCAGCAACATTCATGAAGTGATCATCGAAGCTGAAAAAGCCACGATCGCTTTGAGACTCACGACCGAGGTTCGAAACAAGATAATCGAAGCCTACAGGGAGATCATGAGGATGCAACTTTAGTTTATAATTGTTCATGGTTGGTGCCGGGGTGGCGGAACAGGCAGACGCTGCGGACTTAAAATCCGCTGGAGCGAGGCTCCGTGTCGGTTCGAATCCGATCCCCGGCACCAAATTTTTTAACTTGACACACCCTCAAACCGGTGCTATACTCTCATCAAACAAAGTTCGAACGGGGGTTCACATGGGAACGGTAAATTTCATCCAACAAGGTGAATTTGCATACGCTTATTGGTGGTTTAGGGGAATGCCCTCTTCCGGGATTCCTCCTAAGCCACTTGGCACATAGAGGAGGAATCTTATAAAAGAAACAAGGAAGAGGGCATCCAAAAAGGATGCCCTCTTTTTTTAAACAAACATTTCTGGAGGTGTGGATATGTTGAGGAGAACTTTGACCGCCTTGGTGACTTTGTTAGTGTTGTCTGTTCTGAGCTTTGGAGCCGTCAAAGTCGGAATCACCCAGATTGTGGACCATCCCGCACTGAACGCGGTCTTCGACGGCATCGTCAAAGCACTCGAAGACGCAGGCTTCAAAGTTGGAACCGACGTACTCATCGACAGGCAGAACGCCCAGGGTAGTGTTCAAAACGCCGTGGCTATCGCGAGAAAATTCGCGAGTGAAAAAGTCGACATCGTTGTGGCCATCGCAACTCCGAGTGCCCAAGCTTGTGTACAGGTCATAACCGATAGACCCGTGATCTTCTCCGCGGTGACCGATCCGGTGGGGGCAGGACTCATCAAACAGCTCGGAAAGAACGATTCCAACGTCGTCGGTGTTTCCGACATGGTACCCGTTTCGACGCACTTGAGGCTCATCAAAACGGTGTTTCCAAACGCGAAAAAAGTTGGTGTGCTTTACAACCCCGGTGAAGCCAACTCCGTCACACTCACCAACATCGCGAAGGCCGCAGCACCGGCGCTTGGATTGACCATCGTCGACATGACGGGCACCTCCTCCAGTGAGATGGTCACGGCCGTCAACAGTGTTGGGCCGGACGTTGACGTGATCTACATCGGTACCGACAACACCGCGGCTTCATCCATCCAAGCGATCGCAGCGGCCGCATTACGGTTGAACAAACCCATCGTCGCTGCAGACGTAGACATCGCACGTGGAGGAGGTCTCATAGGCTTCGGTTTCGATTACTTCCAAGTGGGTGTCGAGACGGGAAAGCTTTTGGTCGAGATCTTGAAGGGTAAAAAACCGAGTGAACTGGAATCGCACCTCCTCGGTCCTGACTCGCTGTTGTTGTACATCAACCTCGATCTTGCCCAACAACTGAAGGTGAACATACCGAAAGAGCTCGTCGATAGGGCCAACATAATCGTTCAGAATGGTCAAGAGGTGAAAAGATGATACCTGTTTTGGAACAGGGACTTTTGCTCGCTTTGGCCGCCATGGGTGTTTACATATCGTTTCGCCTTGTCGATCTTCCTGATCTCACGCCGGACGGTTCCTACATCATCGGTGGGGCCGTTGCGGCCTCCCTCCTTCATTCCGGCCATGGGTGGGTCAGTGCAACGATCCTGGCCGCACTCGCCGCCAGTGCGGCTGGGTTTGTAACCGCTTCGATCACGACCAGGTTCAAAATCCATTCGCTCCTCGCTTCGATCATGGTCATGACGGGGCTCTACTCCGTGGCGATAAGGGTCATGAACTCACCGAATCTACCCATACCGCGTTTCAGCACCGAAAGAATCCTCGCTTATGAACAGGTCGTTGGAAAAACGCCTTTAGACGACATACTCGGTGGAGTTGAGAACTTCCAGTTCGAAGCACAAGGCATGAAAGCTGTGATCGTTCCTTTCAACAACAAAGCTGATGGCCACGATCTACTCATGATCGTTTCGTTGTTGGCCGTCGTGACGTTCATGCTCTGGTTGTTCCTTCGAACGGAACTCGGCACGATGCTCAGGGGTTACGGTCGAAACAGGTTCGCCGTGAAGGTGCTCGGTGTGAATCCAAACTACTTCGCCCTGATGGGACTGACGATGGCCAACTTCCTGGTGGGCTTGTCCGGTGCCTTGTTCACCATGTACAGTGGCTTTGCGGATGTGAACATGGGAGCAGGTACCGTGGTCGTGTGCCTGGCTTCGGTCATCCTGGGAGAGATCATCTTCGGCTCGCGTGATTTTGCGTACGGGCTCTTCTTCCCCATAGTTGGTGCCGTGGTCTATCAAATTCTGCTGACACTCGCGATGAAGTACGGTTATCGCATCGGTTTCAAACCGAGTGACATGAAACTGCTCACAGCGATGTTCGTTGTAAGTGTTATAGCCGCAAGGAGACTGAAAAAGAGTGAGGTGACAGTATGATAGAGCTTCAACACGTCACGGTGATCTACAACAAAGGCACGCTGGATGAGAAGGTCGCACTGAACGACGTCGAGTTCTCAGTCGAAGAAGGTCAGTTCGTGGTGATCGTCGGTGCCAACGGTGCTGGGAAGAGCACACTGATGAAAGTGATCGTGGGTGAAGTGAAACCAACTTTCGGTGTGTGCCGCGTCATGGGACAGGTTCTGAAAGAAGAGAAGATCTTCAAATGCGGCAGCATAGTTTGTCAAGATCCAAATTTGGGGATCTTTCCGAATCTGAGTATCGAAGAAAATCTGATGCTCGCAAGGAAAAAAGGTTTCAGAGGCTTTGGTTTTGGACGTGTGGATGAAAGAGCGGTTCAACTGCTCAAATCTACGGGACTCGGACTCGAAGAGAATTTGAAGAAGAAAGCCTCGAAGCTTTCCGGAGGACAAAAGCAGGCTCTCGCGATAGTGATGGCCGTCTCTTCGAATCCAAAGATCTTACTTTTAGACGAGCACACCGCCTCACTCGACCCCAAAAGCACCGAGAAGATCATGGAACTCACCGATAGAATAAACAAAGAACTCGGAACCACCATCTTGATGATCACTCACGACATGAACATCGCTGAACAATACGGTGAACAAGTGATCGTGATGGAGGATGGAAAGATCATCGCACGTATCGATAAATCGAAACAAAAAATCCAAGCAAGCCAGCTCAAATCAATGATAAAATCCAAACTAACGACCACCACAACTTGATAACAAGGAGCTGGTGAGGTATGATCGATTCTTCCATCCTCCTCTCTGCTGCCGAAAGATTCGGCACACCTACTTATCTCTACGATTTAGATTTCATCACCGACCGTGTCAAGAGAGTTTATCAGTTCTTCAACCAATTCGATTTTCACCTCGCTTACGCGGTCAAGGCCAACTTCAACCTGGACATCCTGAAAAAACTCAACGAACTTGGAACCATGGTGGACATCGTGTCGTTCGGCGAGTACGAACAGGTGAGAAAGGCTGGTTTCACTCCAGACAGGATCGTCGTGAACGGAAACTGCAAGAGTGCAGGGGAGTTGAAGCATTACGTTTCCGACGGTGTGTATTGTATCAACCTCGACAGTTTGGAAGAACTGCTCCGCCTCGAGAAAGTCGCCGAAAAACCCGTCAGAGTGGCCATAAGGGTCAATCCGGACGTCGATCCAAGAACGCATCCCCACATCGCCACGGGTTTGAAAGAGAACAAGTTCGGGGTGGATTATGAAACTGCGGAGAGAATGGTTCAGATCATTGCCAAGAGTCGTTTCGTACGCTTGGTTGGGCTTCACTGCCACATAGGTTCTCAAATAGTCGAGGTTGAACCTTTCAAAGAGGCGTTCGAGTCGATGAAGAACTTCGTCTCAAGGCTCGGATTGAATTTAGAGCTCGTGAACTTGGGCGGCGGCTGGGGCATCGATTATGGAGATGGCAGGCAGTTGGATCTGAACGAGTACGAGAAGAAGATCTTTCCCATACTGAAAAGTTTCAACAGCAAAATCCTGTTGGAACTCGGCAGATGGGTCGTCGCACCCGCAGGTTACCTCGTCACGAAGGTCGAGTACATAAAAAGGACGAAGAACAAAACGTTCGTGGTCGTTGATGCCGGTATGTCGCACCTCATCAGGCCGGCACTCTACGGTGCGAAGCACAGAATACAACCACTGTATTCGATCGAAAAGAGACCATCGATCGTTGCTGACGTCGTCGGTCCAGTCTGCGAGAGTGCAGACACGTTCGCCAAAGGTCTGCAACTACCAGAACCGAGAGAAGGGGAACTCGTCGTCATCAGGGATGTCGGTGCGTACGGCTATGCCATGTCGTCGCACTACAATCTGTTGAGGAAAGCGCCCGAGGTGCTCTACGCGGCGGAAAGCTGTCTCAGAGTTTCCTCAGCTTGACAGCCGTTCCGTAGGCGAGCACCTCAGCGGCCGATTGCATTATTGAAGAGCTTCCAAATCTGATGCCGATGATACCGTCTGCACCGAGTTTTTCAGCCTCGGCGATCATTCTTTGCAGTGCTATGTTCCTCGCTTCCGTGAGGAGCTCCGTGTAGGATTTGATTTCTCCTCCAGCCAAGGTTTTGAAAGCCGCCGCGATGTCTTTTCCTATATGTTTCGAATAGACCACGTTACCCATGACCATGCCGAGCGTCTCAACGATTTCGTAACCTTCAATTTCCTCAGTGGTGGAAAGCAACATATCATCACCCCCATCAGAATTCTTTCTTCAAAAAGATTGCATAACTCAGCAGTGTCAAGACGGTCGAAAGGCACAACAAAACCAGTGTGTATGAAACGTCCATTCTTCCGCTCGATACGATCTTGTTTCCAAGAATGTAAGAATAAGTGCTCATGAACCTCAAAGGTTTGAACACACCGATCACCGTGGTGCTCGCGAGCACTCCGATGACACTCAATATGGGTTTAACTTGATCGTCGAACATGACTGAGAACAGTACGGTCACAGCGAGCCAAAAGAGTGCCCCAACGAGCGTGTGGATCAGATAAGCTGGAAGGTACGTGTAATCTAAACTCTTCGAAGCGAGCAACGAATAGAGGGCTGGCAAGATCGCGAAGATGATCATCTGAAAAGAAACGACCAAGTTCACCGTCAACACTTTGCTGGCGAAGACTCTTTTCCTACTGCTTCGAGCCAACAAAAACTCTATCGTGCCGTTCTCGATCTCCCTCGCAAAGATGGGGAAACCCATGATCATGGCGAATATGGGGACGAACTGTCCCAGGTTTTTCCCGAACCATTGCGTGTAAATGTAGAAACTCCATTCGGAGAGTTTTTCCAAAAAACCTTTAGGCAAAAACCTTTCCAAGAACCTTGGTATGTTCGGTATCTGTGCATATTCGTTCAACATCTCCAATGCGAATTTGTGCAG
>CAYXCE010000014.1:6318-12250 GCA_964463395.1 uncultured Pseudothermotoga sp. | reverse complement strand
GCATAATAGGGTGTTATAGCCATTCTCAAAAATTTCAATGAGTGTTTTATACCTTCGCGTTCTTGATCGGTCAGGTTTATGACCTGCTCGAGCTGTTCGAGGGTCATTATCCTGTTAGAAAGTTGCCATCTCCAATCGTGCCATTCTTCTTCACTTACGTTTTTCCACAAAGATATTTCTTTGAAATATCGCATACCTTCCCTCCTCAAATTATTCTTTCGCCTCTCTTGAGTCTCTCAAGAATGCTTCCATCTATCAGATAGATCTTTTTCACAAACGTTTTGGTCTCGAACTGCTTTGCAAATTCTTTGACACGATCTGGTATCTCGTTGTTCGTGATAACACCAACGTATGCCGTTCCATAAATTGTACCTGCCACGACAGCTTGTTCAATGGCGTTCGTATCGATCGGTCTATTGTAATATTTGGCTTGGAGTACCACAAGCTTACCTTTGTTTTCGACCAAAAGATCTGCGCCGAAATCGTGGGAAAATTTGGTCCGATGAGCTTTATAGCCAGCTTTCCTAAAAAGTTCGCAGAGAAAGTTCTCGAATTCCCGACCATTTTTTAGATTTGGATTTTTTTTCACCAGCTTTCTTCGTGAGTTTCGAATCAAAATTGCGACAAAAAAGATGATCAAGAAAACGGCGACGAGAAGATACAAGATCATAGCGTTCCCCTCCTGAAGTTGATCAACCTCATTTTGTGAAGTTTTCTGTTCTTATTGAAATGGTACACCGCTTTTTGTACGTGGGGTGTTATCATCGAATGATAGATCTCGATGCGCTCGGCATGATTCAAAAGTGCTATAACTACAGATCGCCTAAGCGTATCAAAATTGAGAATCTTTGCGAAAACCAATAGTACAGATTTTCTTCCGCGATTGTACAATATAAACTTTGTTCCGTTCTCGATCGAAGAGAATGAGACGGACCAGCCTTCACTACTGAATTTCGATTGAACAATGTTTTCGATATTTTTCAGCTGGACTTTACGTTTTGTGACTAAAATGAGAAGCAGAATAGTCAACCCAATTGCGACGATCGATTCGAACAAGAGTCTCACTGTTCTTACTCCCAAAGCACATTTTACACGAATAAGAGTCAGGAGGTGTATTGCATCTGGCAAAAATTTGGGTCAGAGTCAAGCCAAACTCGAGATGCGAATCAATCGAATTGATGAGCGATGGGACTTTCAAATTGAGTGTCACTGCGGAAGCTACCGATGGAAAGGCCAACGAAGCTGTTTGCAAATTGTTAGCTGAGAAGCTCTACTTGAGAAAATCAGATGTAAGAATAGTTTCAGGAAAAACCGCCAAGATTAAGCAAATTGAAGTTCCTTTAAGCATAGAGGAAATCTGTAGTCGTCTCAGCGGTCCGTCTTGTCGCAGTATGATAGAATGAATCATGGAGGAAGGTTCAGAGAGTGTCGCTTGCGCGGATATTGGCGATTTCAACTCTAGCTGTCAGCCTTTTTGTGCTGCTATTCCTTATTTTGTTCTCCGGATGGCTTTTCAAATATTTCCTCTACAAAGAACCTGAGACGAACCCTTACTCACTCTTGATAGTCGGAGTGGACGCCGTGATAGAGAGTACGCGTCGAGCTGACGTGATAATGATTGCGCTGGTAGACCATCAGCAGAGAAAAGTTTTGATCAGTAACGTGCCACGAGACCTGCTTCTGGGTAACAATAAGATCAATGCTGTTTACACCAGGTCTGGAACAGCTGGTTTGAAACAAACTCTGTCGAAGATGCTGGGAATAAATTTCAATGGTGCGGTGACTGTGGATTACGCTGCGTTCAAATATCTTGGTGATGAGTTGGGACCTGTAGAAATACACGTCAAAGAACCCATGAAGTATGTCGATAGTGTACAAAAACTTTACATTGATTTTCAGCCAGGGGTTTACCAAATGAAAGGTGAAGAACTGCTCGCGTATATCAGGTATAGAAAAGACTCCATGGGTGATCTGGCCAGGATAGAGAGACAAAAGGAAGTATTGATGAAACTCATGGAGAATGCGAAGCAAGTGGGTTTTCAAAAGCTTCTTTCTATATTCCAAAGATTGCAGAAAAACATCGATTTTGAGGTTTCAAGAGGTGAGTTGATCTATCTATTTTCCAAGCTCAGGAAAGGATTTTCAATCGAATTTGTGTCTTTTCCTTACGTCATAAACGATAAAGGCGATGTGATCTTGGATGAAAGAAAAATGGAATCTTATAAGCAGACACTCAGAACTCTGAAAACTTTGTCACAATCGAGCACACCACGTTTGATCGTAATCAACGGTACTTCGGATAAAACGCGCGCTTTTTTGGAGAGACAAGTCACTCTCTGGAGTAAGGCTGAGGTACAACCAGTGCTTGTGGTGTGGGAAGATATTGGATTGACGTACACTAGGGACACGGTTTTTCTGCTGGAAACCGATAAGCAAAGCTATTTTAGAGATGTTCTAAAGGGAGTTTATCCAAATAAAGAATTCGAGTTCAAGCATGTGAGCGACCCCAGCATTTTGAAGAGTTATTTCGACTTGATCGATAAACTTTCGAGGAACAGAATTTATCCAAAATTCCCCATAGATGCTTTCATAGTGGTGAGGTGAGTATGAATTATAAAGAGCTCCATCAGTGGAATGTATCGGCAGAGAAAGCAGTTGAAATTCAGAAGCAACTCAGATCGAAGATAGAGTTAAAATCGTTGGAAGATATCAGATTAATCGCGGGGGTTGATCTTGCCTTTCCAGAAGCAGAAGTTGGTGTCGCTGCGATTGTCGTTGTGGATGCGGTTAGTATGAACGTCGTCGAACAAGTGGTTGCACACGAAAAGGTAACTTTCCCATACGTACCTGGTCTGTTGGCTTTTAGAGAAGGACCTGTGTTCTTGAAAGCGTGGCAACAGTTGAGAACGGCACCAGATGTAGTGATGTTCGATGGTCAGGGTATAGCTCATCCCAGAAGGCTCGGTATAGCATCTCACATGGGGCTTTTTATAGATCTACCCACCATAGGGGTTGCAAAATCACACCTTTATGGAAGCTTCATCGAACCACCGAATGTTCAAGGTTCTTACACGTTTTTGTATGACAAGAATGAGGTGATCGGTGCTGTGGTCAGGACTAAGGTCGGGAATAAACCTTTGTTTGTATCCCCTGGTCACAAATGTGATGTCCTTTCAGCTTTGAAACTCACCTTGAAGTGCTGCGTGGGACACAGACTACCCGAGCCGACGCGTCTGGCTCACGAATTGACTCAAAAGAGCAAGCAAATCGGACTTTTTGGTTGAGGAGGTATCTTGCATGTGGCATTATTTCATGCCCACCAGGATTTATTTTGGGGAGAGGTGTATCGAGCAAGGTAAAGACGCCTTGAGATCACTCGGTAAGAAAGCTTTGATCCTAACCGGTAAAAGATCGTCGAAGGAGAACGGTTCTCTCAATGACTTGGTGAAGGTTTTATCCCAAATGGGTATTGACTATGAGATCTTCAACGGCGTTGAGGAAAATCCGACTTTCAGTTTGATAAGGAACATTGTATCTGAATACGGAGAAAGTTCTTTCGATTTTGTCGTTGGACTTGGTGGCGGTAGTCCCATGGATAGTGCAAAAGCTGTCGCAGTGTTGTTGAAGAATCGTGAGTTAAGAGTTGAAGATCTTTACGACTCTTCAAAGTATACTGAAGCGTTGCCCATCTGTGCGATCCCAACCACAGCTGGTACTGGAAGCGAGGTCACTCAGTATTCTGTACTCACCGACGATCAAGGTTTCAAACGTGGTTTTTCCCATCCAGTAATGACGTTCCCCAAAATTGCTTTTCTCGATCCTCGATACACGTTGAATCTGAGTCAGTCTTTGACGAGATCTACCGGTTTGGATGCTCTCTGCCACGCAATCGAGGGATTCCTTTCGAGGAGGGCAACTCCCCTCTCTGATTTGTACGCACGAGAGTCTATAAAGCTCATTGCGGACAACTTACCTAAGTTGTTGCAAAATCCGAGCGATTTGAAAGCTCGCTCGGACATGTTGTTGGCTTCTTGCCTTGCTGGTATGGTGATCAGCCAAACGAGCACGACGATTGCACACGCATTGGGTTATCCGTTGACAACTTTCAAAAATGTTAGACACGGTGAAGCAACAGCAGTCTTTCTCGATATAGTTGTTGAGCAAGCATCCTTAGAGGTACCTGAGAAGGTCGACTTCGTCAAGTCTACACTCGGTGAAGTTTCAAATTTCTTGGAATCTGTGGGTTTGAATGTGAAAGTTCCTATAAACGAAGAGGAACTCGAGCTCTGGACGACCAGAGCTAAGAACGCTCCTCACATTCAATGGACTAGAGGTAGTTTCTCTGAAGATTTGATAAAGTACCTCTACGAGAGGGTGAGAATCCATTAGAGCCCGAGTCTATCTGAAGGCTGATCATAGAGATTTTCATCCTTGGATATTCCAAACCGAAATCGCTAAGATTGAAGGTGATTTCGAAAATGGCGATGTTATCAGCGTTCATCTTTCCAGTGGAAAGTTCTATGGGATTGGTTACATCAACACAAAATCAAAAATCGCCATCAGATTGCTTTCACTACAACCGGTCACAATTGAGCAGGTAATCAATCAGCGAATCGAAGAAGCGATCAAAAAGCGTGAATTACCATTGAAGAATCACCAAGCTTGTCGTCTGGTGAACGGCGAAGCCGATGGGTTGCCAGGACTCATCGTTGATAAGTATGGTGACTATCTGGTCCTACAGGTTAACACTCTTGGTATGGAAAAGTTGAAGAATTTGATCGTGGAAAAATTAGTGAAAAATCTCAAGCCGCTCGGTATCTATGAGAAATCGGATGTTCCTGCGAGATTGAAAGAAGGTTTGGACGAAAGATGTACTTGGTTGATGGGCAACGGACCAGAGGTTTTGTTTTTCGAGCACGCAGGTTTGTTACTGGCCGCTGACCTGAAAGGTCAGAAAACTGGCGCTTTTCTCGATCAACTCTACAACAGTTACATGTGTTCGTTGTTTGCGAAAGATAAGGTGTGTTTGGATGTTTTCTGTTACACTGGAAACTTCTCACTCCATTTGTTGAAAGCCGGTGCAAAATCTGTTGTCCTGATAGATTACTCTGAAAGGAGTCTCTCGATAGCTGAACAGCTTTTGGTTTTGAATGGATTCTCTGGCAGGTACGAACTCGTCCACGCGAACGCTTTCGACTGGTTGAAAGAGAATTCGCGTTTTGAACGTTTCGATCTCGTTGTCTTAGATCCCCCCTCATTTGCCAAAACATCGGTTTCGAAGGAATCGGCAAAGCGTGGGCACAAGGAAATAAATTTGAGAGCCATGAAAATTCTTAGGAAGCCCGGGATACTTGCTACAGCTTCGTGTACCCAAGTGATCTCTCAACAGGAGTTTGAAACGATCCTTTTAGATGCAGCCAGCGATAGCAAGGTGCTTCTGAATGTTTTGTATATGGGTGGGCAGGGATTCGATCATCCGTTCTTGTTAGAAGTACCTGAGACTAGGTATCTGAAGTTCATAATAGCAGAAGTGAGGAGGCGATTTTGATATGAAGCTTTCACAGCGCGCCGCCGAAGCACCGGCGAGTCCCATAAGGAGGCTCATACCGTACGCCGAAGAAGCAGCGAAAAGGGGAAAGAAAATCTACTATCTGAACATAGGTCAACCCGACATACCGACACCACCCGTGTACTTCGAGTACGCTGAAAGGTATAAGCCTTCGGTGGTGGCGTACACGCATTCCGCAGGTTTACTCGAGTTGAGGGAAGCTTTCACGCGCTATTACAACAAGTTTGGAATAATTGTAAATCCCTCACAAATCATAGTCACGAATGGGGGAAGCGAAGCCGTAATTTTCGCGATGTCGGTTGTTGCTGATCCTGGTGATGAGATAATCGTTTTGGAGCCGTTCTATGCAAATTATGCAGGTTT
>CAYXCE010000014.1:0-6308 GCA_964463395.1 uncultured Pseudothermotoga sp. | reverse complement strand
GCACCAACGTGGCATCAAGCTCGTACCAGTTCGCACTTATCCAGAGGATGGTTATTCGGTACCAAGGAAAGAGAAATTCCTTGAGGTCATCGGACCAAAAACTAAAGCTGTAATCTTTTCAAATCCATGCAATCCGACTGGCTCGGTGTACGACGAAGATCAGCTCAGAACGATATTGGATGTGGCTATCGAGAAAGATCTTTTCATTATATCTGACGAAGTTTATCGGGAGTTCGTGTTCAATGGTTATAAAGCCATCTCCATGTTGACTTTTGAGGAAGCGGAGGATAGGATCATATTGGTGGACAGTGTATCGAAAAGATACAGCGCCTGTGGTGCGAGGATAGGAACCTTCGTCACCAAGAATAAAGAACTATATGCGGCTGCTTTGAAATTCGCGCAAGCGCGGTTGTGTCCCTCCATGACTTCCCAATACGCCACGATCGGTTTGTTGACACTCGATGAGAATTACACTGAACAAATGAGACTTGAATATCAAGCGAGACGCGATGTTGTGTACGAAGAGTTATCAAAAATAGAAGGCGCCGTTTTCAGAAAACCACATGGGGCCTTTTACATAGCGGCGAAACTTCCTGTCGATAACACGGAGAATTTTGTGAAATTCATGCTCAAGGATTTTGAGGTGGATGGTAAAACGACGATGGTCGCTCCACTCGATGGTTTTTACATCACACCAGGTGCTGGCGTTGATGAAATGAGGATAGCCTATGTTTTGGATTGTGACAAGCTGAGGGACGCTGTGAAAATCTTGGCTTTAGGAATAAGGGCGTACAGGGAGAGGACATGACAAAAATCCTAAGATACGGAACCCTCTTTGCGATTGCAACTTTCATTTCGAGACTCACCGGTTTGATCAGAGACGTTCTTTTAGCAAACAGATTCGGAGTCGGGGTCGAGTTCGACGCATATTCCATCGCCATCGCTTTTCCTTTCCTTTTGAGGCGTGCTTTCGCCGAAGGAGCGATGACATCTGCTTTCGTTCCACTTTACAAAGAAAAAGGTAACAGCAACGAGTTTGCCTCAGCTGTGATAACCACTTTGGGGATTGTGACGATCAGTTTGACTCTCGCTGTGGAATTTTTTCCTGGTATCGTGCCGTTCTTTTTAGCGAGTGGGGCAAGTGTGGAGATAAAAGCACTCGCATCGAAACTCGCTCGTATCAGTATGCCGTTCGTTGTGTTCATATTCTTGTGGGCCGTTCTCTACGCGATTCAAAATTCTTCTGAGCAATTTTTCTTTCCCGCGCTGTCGCCAGTGTTCATGAACATCGGTATCATATTCGGCGTACTCGTGTGTGGATTCTTCGATCCAAAGATTGTGGGTCCGACGATCGGCTTTACCCTCGGTGGAGCAATGATGATGTTGAGCTTGCTACCCGGGGCGCGAAAAGTTGGTTTTTCCTACAGGCCGACTTTCACAGGTGTTCGAGATTTCTTCAAACTTTTCTTCCCCGCACTGCTTGCCATGACAGTTTCAGAGTTCAACGTTTTGATAGACGTGAACGTTGCTTCTTTGATCGGTCCAGGTAGTGTCTCAGTCCTGCAGTACGCGAACAGATTCTACCAATTACCTTTCGGTGTTTTTGGGGTCGCAGTGTCGACCGTTGTGTTACCCCTCATGGCGGGAGGAGAACAACCACAGAATCATCTGCGAGATGCGATGAAAACTACTTTCTTTCTGAGCATCCCTTCGACTATCGGTTTGGTGGTACTCAGTGAAAGACTCACAGTGCTCGTTTATCAACATGGAGCGTTCACTCACTCAGACGCGTTGAAAACAGCCACGGCGCTTTTGTTTTACTCTATAGGATTGCCATTCTACTCGATCATGGCTTTACTTTCAAGGGCGTGCCACGCAAAAAAGGATATGAAGTTACCTTTCAAAGCGACCGTCATTTCTTTCATTTCGAACGCTGTATTAGATTTCGTATTAGGTTTGACTTTAAAGACCGCTGGTATAGCTTTGGCAACGGCTCTTTCTGGTGTGATCGGATCTGCATACTTGATCTTCAAGCTTCACCCGGAGATCGACATGAAGTATTTTCAAAAAGTGCTTTTCTGTTCAGTAGCGATGGGTTTTGCACTCCTGATGTTTGAACAGCTGAGTACTTCAAGATTGTTCACGCTTTTTCTCGTGGTAATCGGTGCAACGATTTACATCACTCTCTGCTTGGTGTTGAAAATAGAAGAAGCACGGCAGCTGATCAAATTCATTCGAAGATGAAACTTGCATACCCAACGACGTGTGAACGATCCCCAGAAGTATCCCCACTCGTAGCGTGTTTCAGCAATCTCACTTTTGAGAAACTCTTCATATAGAGCAAGCAAGCAACCGGTGAAAGCCCACACATAGTTATTTTTTCACTGCCGACCACTTTGTACAAACTTTCTGGATCTTTTTTCAAAATCGCATCTATTGCGAGTTGGTCTTTTCTTCTTGTGGTTTGATCGTCTTCGTAATGATTGAAATCACTCGAGATGACGAGCAACGTGGAGGGGAAACTTTTCAAAAGTTCATCCAAATTCTGCGCAACCGATCTGCATACAGCCAAACTGACTGGGAACATGCTGATTGGAAGAATTTCGAACTCTCCGAAAACGTATTGGAGGAATGGAAGTTGAACTTCGAGTGAATGTTCAGCCATGTGGCTTCGGATATCTTCCGATGCTTCCTTACACTTTTCTAAGAGCAACCCGGCCGCTTGCTTGCACACCTTAATTTCACCGAGCGGTGTGGACCAACTACCTTCGACCCACACACCGATGCGCGTACCATACCCCGTGTGGTTGGGGCCGAGCAGTACAACGAGTTTCGGATTTCCAAACTTTGCAACTTCAGCATAAGCATGTGCTGCAACGGGTCCACTGTAAACGTATCCAGCATGTGGAACTATCACGGCCAGCGCTTTTTCAAAAATTTTTTCGGATTTCTTGGGAATTTCACCTGGGCCGAGCTCTGATTTGAAACAGAACTCTATCGTCTCTATCAATTTCTTCGGTGAAGAGGGATAGAAACTACCCGCCACGACGGGTTCTCTTTTCATGGTTCGATCACCCGAGCGGTGATGAAGATGAGGAGTTCTGTTTTCGATTTCTTATCATTCACAGATCTGAACAGCTGGCCTATAAAGGGAAGATCACCCAGTATGGGGACTTTCGCTACATTCTTAACAGTTTTGTCTTGAACCAACCCGCCTATGACAAGGGTTTGACCATCCCTGAGAATGACCTCTGTTTGAGCTTCCCTAGAAATTTTTCCGTAAGTGTCGAATCCCAGAAGTTTGCGTTCTTTCACTTCACTCACTTCTGTGAACAATCGTAAATGGATCGTACCGTCGATCCGCACAGTTGGAGTTATCTTGAGCTGGATACCCACATCCATAAAGGCTGGTATTGGGCGACCATTTTCGTCTATGCCTGCTACGTATGGAACATGCTCACCGATCAAAATGCGTGCTTCTTTTCCACTCATTGTAACTATTCTCGGGCTCGCTAAAAGATCAGTTAAATTGTTAGAGTTCTGAGCTGTTAAGGTTGCTGACACAGTAGCGCCTCCAAGCAAGCTCAATAAATTTCTGTAGTCTAAAAAGTCGATCACTCCCATGGAGAGATTTAGCTCGCCCGTTCCACCCATTTCTATGGACATTGGGATCATGGTGATCTTGACATTACCTTCTTTAGTCAGTTCGTCAACCAGGCTTCTATCAATGAACCTTGCCTCTATTTCCACCTGCTTCAACGGTTTTGATAGATCGCTGATGAGTTTCTCCACTTCTTCCTTAGCTTGTTGTGAAATACCTGTTATGATGAGCAAATCGTTCAAATCATCCAGATAAACTTTTCCACCGTAAAATTCAACGACGGATTTTATTCTGTCTAAATTGTGCGAAACTTTGTAAATGAATTTTTGTTCGATCGTTCTATCAACAACTGGGGCTGGTTTCAAGAAAACAGTCACACTATCTGTTTCAACGAACGAATAACCATAATTTTTCTCGATGACATCCTTGAATTGTTGCCAGCTGATAGAAGAAACCTTCATCGTGATATTTTCTTGTGGGAAGGAAACGAAGATGAGCGAAACACCGAGTTCTTTCGCTACAGCTTCAACGACGTCTTTGAGTGGCACATTGTCACATTCCACAGCCACAATGTTTTCCGAAACCTTTTTCACACTCAATGGTTTTTCTTGCTTTTTCTGCTCTTCTTCCTTTCTTCTCCGTTCCTCTTCTCTCTGAGCCTCTATTCTCTTGAGAACGATCTGGGAGAATTTTTCGTACTCTTCGGCTGCTTTGATCACTTTTTCTTCTTGACCGGATATCACCGCCACGCCGAGTACGGCGAATGCCTCGAAATCCACGTCCAAGCCGATTTTTCCCAAATAGATCTTGAACTCCTCGGCAGGGAAGTCTGGTAAGTATTCCTTGACTATAACAGTTTGTTTCTTGAGTTCTTCAGTCTTGACGGGTACGTTTTCCTCTATGAGTTTGATCAGTTCCAGCGCTTTTGAGATATGTAATTCTTCACCTTTGATCAGTAAGAGGTTACCAACGCTGATCGATTCTACTTTAGCAATACTGCTGATTGCTCTAACCAGTGCACCGATGTCTAAATCTTCTCTGATTTTCACGAGTCTGTAATTTATCTCAGCAGGCTTTCCAACCAAGCTCCGAATTCTTTCCAAGAGTTGTTTCGCACCACCGATCGATTCTTTTTGACCAGTCAGCAGATAGAAAAACTGAGTCTTCTCGATCTTCACCTTGTGGATCTCAGCCAACAACAGTTTTAAATCGTTGAAGTCGACACCCTCGATGACTGGAACCAACTCGTAAGTTTCTGAGGGTTTTTCTGGAATGAGTTTTACGACGGCTTCGATCTCACGTGCAGCGGATTCCAACTGTTCTTTGCTTTCAGAACTCATCAAGATTAAACCAAGAGACCTCAGGTTCGCTTCGAGCTTGACATCGAACATCGATTCAACGAGTGTCTTGAGCTCCACGAATAGTTCTTGTTCTATAGTTAGATTCAACGCTTTCGTGTGTCTCTGTCTCACGAAGGTCTCGATGAACTTTCTCGCTTTCTCTATATCTTGTGATGTGCCAGTGATTTTCAGTACGTTCTCAATGCTACTCGCCTCTATACCGTAGATTTGATTGAGGATAGCAGAAACTTGCTGTGCTGTGTCTCTGTCTTTGAGGAAGAAGACCTCACTGAGTCTGACTGTTGTGAAGATTCGAATCAAACGCTGGGCGAGTTCTTCAGCGGTGTTCTGCACCAACGCTGGTGCCAACAGAGCGACGTTCACAGTCGTTCCGTCTTCGTAGATCAAAATGCGTGAGATCGGTATACCGAGAATTTCTGTGAGGGCATTCAAGATTTTATCTGAATAAAGTTTTGGGATCGCGAGCTTTCTAACTTGTTGTGCATCGAAAAATCCGAGATCTTCAAGGATCTTCTTGGCAAGTTCGATCCTTTCAGGTTCCGCAGTCAGTTGAATCTGACCGAAGGAAATTTCTTCAACCGCGATGTTCAACTTTTTCAAAATCTCGACAGCTTCCTTGGGGTATATAACTTTAATCGTGTCTGTGATCGTTTTCTGAATCAACTCGGGTTGTTGAGTCTCTTCAATTTTTTGTTGTTGAATTTGCTTGGATTTGATGACTCTTTCAAGCTCGCGCAAATAATAGAAAACTCTATCGAGCGTTTGAGGATCAGATTTCAAAACGAACTTGTCGAGACCTTCGAGCAGATGGTATTCAAAGCTGTATAAACCCTTCAACGCTTCGAGTAGTTTCCTGGTTTCCTCGATGAAACCGGCTGAAGCAAACTCTCTGGTTTCTATCTGAGGTGTGAGTGAGAGGATTTTAGCTATGATCTCTTGTTCTTGAAGATCACCATAGACGAAGAGCACAGATCTATTCGCTAGATAACTCATAACTACGTTCGGAGAAAGCAGGGACTCAAGTTTCTGGACAATTTTTTCATCTTTGACTTCGAAGACACCCCAGAACTTTTCGAACCTCGCCGCTATGTCGCTCCTCGTGCCTATGTGTAGGGTCCCATCGGGCATGTAGCTGTAAGCCAAAGGCTCATTGTTGACTCGAACGATCACCAGAATGTTTCTGAGGGCATCTTCCGGTAATACATTGTCCAGTTTCAAAGAAAGTTTTTGATTCTTCACCTTTTCAGAGAGAACAACATTGAGTTTCAACTCTTCGGCCAGATATTTCACTGCTGTTTCCAAATCTCCATCCACCAGAGCGAGACTGAGCCTTTTCTCGGATGATG
>CAYXCE010000013.1:8143-12349 GCA_964463395.1 uncultured Pseudothermotoga sp. | reverse complement strand
GTACTGGGTGCCGCCGCATTGTGCGTGGAAGTTGACGACGCTTTGTTGATTTACACAGGTGATTTGAGAACAAGCCCAGCGCGAGAGGAAGAAGAATTCTGGATCGAAAAGCTCGGTGGGAAGAGATTGGCGCTTTCCCAAAGAACAGAAAGATTCATTGAAGAGGTCAGGAAACTAAGAAATTCCACGAAAAAGTTCATGGTTCTCATAACGGAAGGAACGAGAGTTGGTCGAAAGGATGAATTTCTGAACAACGAACGTACAGTTTACGAGAACGCCTTAGAAGTGATTTCAAAAGTAAAAAAATTAGTGATAGCAGACTTTCCAACCAAGCACTTAGAAAGGCTCATGACTTTTTTAAAGGTATCACAAGAATGCAACAGATTGCTGGTACTCATGCCGAAAGATTTCGCTCATCTGAAGTTGATGGGAGAGATCGAAAGCACGTGGAAGCTTTCAGATGAAGAATTGCAAGGCATCCGCGTTTATCATGTGGCCAAGGTTGAATTTTCAAAACTTGAAAAGGACACGATCCTCTTTGCCAGAAAAAATGGTTTACTGGTTGGTCCGCAGGAACTGAATCAAGATCCCCGAAGGTACGTACTCGCTGCAGGATATTTTGACATGCCACAGATACTCGACATCGATGAAGAGGTACTGAGCGGCTCGATCTACATTCATTCTACTAGCGAAGCTTACACGGAAGAGCAGCAGATGGATTACAAGAGATTCAGGAACTGGCTGACCAGATTTGGAATAAGACCTTTCGGGTTGACCTTCGAGGACGAGGAACTGATCTTCACTAGGGAGTTTCATGCCTCGGGACATCTCTCTGCAAGTGATTTAGAAAAACTCATTGATTTGCTCGCACCAGATGTCATCTTACCCGTTCATACTGAGGACAAGGATTGGTTCACCGAAAGATGGGGCGACAAAGTTTATGTACAGGAAGAAGTAAACTTATGATTATTCTGTTTCTGAAGTTCAGGTGTAAAATTTTGTCAGAACCGATTTGGAGGTGGAGCACTTGAAATTTTACATCACAACACCGATATATTATGTGAATTCTGAACCACATGTAGGTAGTGCCTACACAACGATCATAGCTGACATAATCGCTCGTTACAAACGTATGATGGGCTTCGAGGTCTTTTTCCTCACAGGAACCGACGAACACGGTCAAAAAGTCTTCCAAGCCGCTCGGGCAGCCAATAAAGAACCGCAAGAATTCTGCGATGAACTTGCAACGAAATTCAAAAAACTCTGGGAGAAACTACAAATAACCAATGATGGTTTCATAAGGACCACAGATCCAAATCACATGGCTGTGGTGCAATACTTCGTCAAGAAAATGGTCGAAAACGGTGACGTTTACAAAGGGATCTACGAAGGTTGGTATTGCGTGCCTTGCGAAAGTTATTGGAGCGAGGAAGAAGTGGGGCCGAACCGCACCTGTCCAAGTTGCGGAAGAGAAGTGAGGTTTGTCAGGGAAGAGAATTACTTTTTCAGACTTTCAAAATACCGTGACGCACTCTTGGAACATTACAGAAAGCACCCGGAATTCGTACAACCCGACTTTCGAAGGAACGAGATGCTGAAAATTCTCGAATCGGGGCTGAAGGACTTGAGCATAACGAGGACGACCTTCAGTTGGGGTGTGCCCATGCCGGATGACCCACAGCACGTCATTTACGTGTGGGTAGATGCACTCATAAATTACGTTTCGGCCATTGGTTATCCTGTAGACAATGAAAGGTTCAACAAGTTCTGGCCCGCCGATCTACATCTGATAGGTAAGGAGATAAACAGATTCCACTCCATCATTTGGCCTGCAATGCTGATGTCAGTGGGATTACCCTTGCCCAAGACTGTATTCGCACACGGCTGGCTCACGGTTGATGGTCAAAAGATTTCCAAGTCTCTGGGTAACGCTATAGATCCGAAATACTTTGTTGATAAATATGGTAACGACGTGCTGAGATTCTATTTGATCAGAGAGATTGTCTTCGGCAAAGACGGAGATTTTTCAGAGAAAGGATTGATAAACAGACTCAACTCGGATCTTGCGAACGATTATGGAAATTTGTTGCACAGAACTTTGGCAATGATCGAAAAACACTTCAATTCATCAATGCCTAGACCTGGACAATTCGGTATCGAAGATGAACCATTTGTTCAACAAATACTCACCAAGGTTGAACAATACTTATCCCAAATGGATAATTATCAGCTGACTGAGGCTGTTGAAACCGTTATGGAGGTCTTAGCTTTGGCTAACAAATATTTCGATGAATGTAAACCCTGGCTTTTGGCAAAGCAGGGGGAAATAGAAAAACTCGCAACGGTTCTTTACAATGTTTGTGAAACACTCAAAAAGGTCGCAATCATGTTCTATCCAATCATGCCGAACTCATCGCAAGAAGTATTGCGCAGGCTTGGGGAAAAGACTGAACCTGATATTGCGCATTTGAAAGTATGGGGCACGATAGGTACTGGACAAAAAATCATTCATGGTGAACCTCTTTTCCAGAAAGTAGAGCTGAAATCTGAACAGAAAGTCACCCTCGAGGAAAAAATCAGTGACGATGTTCTGCTTCTGGATATCAACGATTTCAGAAAAGTCGATTTGAGAGTAGCGAAGGTGCTTTCAGCCGAGAGAATTAAGGGCTCGGAAAAATTGCTCAAGCTTTTGGTGGATCTCGGCGAACTGGGTGTAAGACAAATTGTCGCAGGTATCGCAAAGTATTATGAACCAGATCAATTGGTTGGAAAATGCATCGTGGTCGTTGCGAACCTCAAGTCAGCCAAATTAATGGGAGTGGAGTCCCACGGTATGCTTCTGGCTGCGCACGATAAAGATCAGATCAAACTGGTTACTATCGAGGGTGGCGCAGCTCCCGGTTCGAAAGTTTCATAGGAGGTAAGACGAAATGTCTGAGATTCTTACTAAGAACATAGAAGACGAACTTGTACAGCAATACATGAATTATTCCATGAGCGTCATCATAGGACGCGCCATACCGGATGTTCGGGATGGTTTAAAGCCTGTTCAAAGAAGGATTCTCTACGTCATGCACGAACTCGGCCTCACGCACAATGCGCAATCGAAAAAATGCGCAAGGATCGTCGGTGAGGTACTCGGAAAGTACCATCCACATGGCGACATGGCTGTCTATGACGCACTCGTACGATTGGCACAGCCCTTCACGATGAGGTATCCACTGGTGATGGGCCAAGGAAACTTCGGTTCCATAGATAGGGATCCACCTGCGGCCATGAGGTACACCGAAGCCAAGTTATCCAAAATCGCAGAAGAGATGCTTGAAGACATTGACAAGGAAACTGTCGAAATGGAGAACAACTTCGATGGTACTCTGAAGGAACCGAAGGTTCTCCCATCCAAAGTGCCAAATCTGTTGCTGAATGGTGCATCCGGTATAGCGGTTGGCATGGCAACGAACATCCCTCCGCACAATTTGGTCGAAGTGGTGAACGCGATACAGTTCTTTATACAGAATCCTAGCTGCAGTGTTGATGATCTACTGGTCCACATAAAAGGACCAGACTTTCCAACCGGAGGTATCGTGGCGAACGCTGGTGGTCTGAGAGAGATTTACTCAACAGGCAGGGGCAAGATCATCGTACGGAGTAAGATCCATTTCGAGGAAGGCAAGAAACACGACCAAATAGTGATCAGTGAGATCCCGTACGGGGTCAGCAAGGCAGCACTCATCGAAGAGATAGTCCGGTACGCTGAGAAGAACCCAAAGATCCAGATAAAGAATGTGAGAGATGAATCCGACAAGAAAGGTTTAAGGATCGTCATAGAAATCCCAAAAAACGGGAATTATAAACTCGTTTTGAACAATCTATACAAGCACACTTCTTTGCAAACGAACTTCAACGTTCAGATGCTTGTGATAGACAATAACCGTCCTAAGCTGATGAATTTGCTTCAGTTGATTCGAGCTTTCGTGCAGCACAGATTCACCGTGATAAGAAGAAGGGCGGAGTACGAATTAAAGATCTACTCGAAGAGAGCCCATGTGCTCGAAGGTTTGATGAAAGCTGCGAGATCCATAAGTAGCGTCGTGGATATCATTAGGAACAGCAAAAGTAACGAAGAAGCCATCAAAAACTTGGTTAATATCCTTACTGTAACCGAAGATCAAGCCAAAGCCATCTTGGACATGCGCTTGGGAAGGT
>CAYXCE010000013.1:2710-8133 GCA_964463395.1 uncultured Pseudothermotoga sp. | reverse complement strand
GCTTGGAAATTGAAAAACTGAAATCTGAATACTCTGAGCTCATCAAGAAGATAGAGTTCGTCAAAGAGATCATATCGAGCGAGGCGAAAGTTTATGAAGTCATGCATGACGAACTCGAAGATCTGAAACGCAGGTATGGAGATGATCGAAGAACGCTGATTGCAAATATCGAAGAAGATCTCGATTACACTCCTGAAGATCTGATCCCCGACGAAGATATAGTCATTGTACTCACGGAAAAAGGTTACATAAAGGCGAGCAGCTTGAATGATTACAGAAGCCAGAAACGCGGTGGAAAAGGTGTCATAGGGGCAAGGATCGCCGAGGACGACGAAATAGCCTTGGTGTGCGCGAACCGTGTTCACTCAAGAACGATCTTCGTTAGCTCACATGGTAGGGCGTTCGTTCTTAAAAATCACGAGCTCGAGCTCAGTAGCAGAGACAGCAAGGGTAAACCTATTAGAGCTTACCTGAATTTGGAAGAAAATGAAACGGTGCTGACGATGATACCATTCAACGACTGGCATGGCGATCTCATACTCGTGACAAAAAATGGTAAAGTCAAGAGAACGCCTCTCTCAGAATTCGAAAATGCAACGGCGCGCGGTATCAGAGCTATAACCTTTGATGATGGAGATTCAATCGTGGCCGCAAGTGTCTGCAACGAGGAAGACAAAGAGATTCTGATCGTAACGAAGAAAGGCATGTCAATCAGATTCCCAATCAATGAGGTGCGCCAAATGGGTCGATCAGCCATAGGTGTCAATGCCATCTCATTGCGTGATGATGATGAAGTCGTTGGAATGGTTGTATTATCAAACAATGAGGGGGAAATCTTGACAGTCACAACGAAAGGTTTTGGTAAGCGAACTCCTTTGAATGAGTACAGACTACAAAGTCGCGGAGGGGTGGGAATTAAAACGATGCCAAGCGTTGAGAAAGTTGGCTTCTTATGTGGTGCAGAGCTCATCAAGAATCCAGAATCTGATGTCATCGTGCTCACAAAGAACGGCCATTCTATACGCTTCAAGGTTTCGAGTATCAGCGTGGTGGGGCGAACAGCCAGGGGGGTTAAGATTCTAGAGCTTTCCGACAATGATGAGGTATCTCATTTCGCGGTGGTGGAAACGTGTATCGACAATTAGACCACACGGCTGACGTTCGCTATGAAATAGTGTGTGACAATGAGGAACAGCTTTTCAAGGAATTCATAAACATCTTCAAAGACCACTATTCAGTGAAAATGAAGGAGCGGCAAACCATTGTCGAGTATGATTTATCGGGAAAATTAGAAGATGCGGTGTTCGATATCGTGAACGACTGGATATACCTTCTGGAATCCAAGAGATTGTTCCCGGAAGATTGTCACATCAGCAATGGAAAGCTCGTATGCAAATTCAGAGAGTTCGAAAGAATCGAGGGTACCGAGCTCAAGGCTGTCACGTACCATGGGCTGAGTGTTCAAAGGCTTGACAAAATCGTTTTGAGGGTGGTGTTTGACACGTGAGGCAACTGACCGACAGGCAGAAAAAGGTTTTGGATTTCATAGTTTCTTACGTCGAGAGGCATGGTTATTCACCGAGCATCAGAGACATAGCCAGAGCCTTCCACATAACTCCACGTGGAGCCATGATGCATCTGTTAGCGCTGGAGAAGAAAGGCTACATCTCACGTTCTAGAAAAGCGAGGAGCATAAAACTCCTCAACATGGGAGAAGCTATGAGATTACCAATCGTTGGGACCATCGCTGCAGGCACAGCGATCGAAGCGGTCGAGCAAGTCGTCGAGACGATCGAAGTTCCAAGACAGATAATCAAAGCCGGTTTCGAGCATTATGTACTCAAAGTGAAGGGAGACAGTATGATCGATGAACACATCGTTGAGAACGACTATGTTGTGGTGAGAAAACAGGAGACCGCAGACAACGGGGATATAGTGTCAGTGCTCATCGACGGTGATCAAGTTACTCTAAAGAAAATATACTTCGAATCTGGAAAAGTATTACTCAAACCCGCAAATGCCTCGATGCAAACAATAGAGATCGAACCTTCGCGCGTGAAGATCACTGGAAAAGTTGTGGGAGTGATCCGCCTGTATGAATGATAGAAGTTGGACGGCGGTCGAGCTAAAGAACGTCGTTGTCATCAAACCTCATGGCGAGATAGATATGAACAATTCTTCTCATTTGAAGAATTTCATTAAGGAAACATACATAAACGTTGGGAAAAGTAATGTGATCATTGATCTATCAGATGTGGATTACATGGACAGTTCAGCACTTGGAGCTCTATTGGGACTGCTACGCGCCACGAGGCTGAACGGTGGTTCCCTCGTGCTGTGCGGACTTCATGAGAATCTGAAAAGAATTCTCAAAATAACCTCGCTTGAAGGGGTTTTCAAGATTTACTCAAATATCGAGGAAGCTTTGAAATTTTTCTTGGAGGGCGTGTGAATGAGAATTGCTATTGGCTGTGATCATGCGGGCTTCAGGCTCAAGGAAGCTGTCAAAGCTTATTTGATCTCAAAGGGAATCAAAGTTGTTGATGAAGGGACTCACTCAGAAGATGCCGCAGATTATCCGGATTTTGCTAAGAAGGTAGTTCTAGACATAAAGGAAAGTAGAGCAGATTTTGGTATACTCATTTGTGGTACAGGAATAGGTATGAGTATTGCAGCCAACAGATTCAAGGGTATAAGGGCTGCTTTGTGTTTGTTTCCGGAGATGGCCAAACTTGCGAGGGCACACAATAATGCGAACGTGTTGGTGTTGCCTGGTAGGTTTATAGGAATTGAGTTAGCACATTGGATTGTGGATGCTTTCCTCTCATCGAGCTTCGAGGGTGGTAGGCACGCTGAGAGAATTCAGAAGATTGAAAGGATGATGGAAGACTGAGAATCGTTTACGATCCGAAGCACGTTTTGCATAAGCCAACGAAAGAAATCGATAAAGGTAAACTCGTAGAAAATCCTGAAAAACCCGAACGCATTGAATCAATTAAAGATGCTTTGATCATGAGCGGTTTCGATAACATACACTCCCCAAACAATTTTCCCATGAGCTATATCTATCTAGTTCACGACGAAAGGTACGTTAAATGGCTGAAAAACAAATGCGCTCTTCTCCAACCCGAGGAAGAATACATAACAGAAGTGTTTGGATATGATCTATGTTTCGATACAGGCACTCCAATATCTAAGACCACCTTTGAATCTGCCAAGAGGGCTGTTGATGTTACGCTAACGGCAGCAAGTTTGCTCAGCGGAAGAACAAGTTTGGTTTATGCACTCGTGCGACCTCCAGGGCATCATGCAACACGAAGCGCCTGTGGTGGTTACTGTTACTTCAATAATGCAGCAGTTGCAGCAGCTTATTTTCTGAAAGATGGAGCCGACGGAATAGCAATACTGGATCTGGATTTTCACCATGGAAACGGAACACAAGATATTTTTTATGATACTGATCGCGTTCTATACGTATCCATACATGGAGATCCAGACGTTTTCTATCCATGGATCAGCGGAAGAGAAAGCGAAACGGGTGAGGGTCCAGGGGAAGGTTTCAACATAAATCTGCCATTACCCGCTAAGTCTGATTGGTCAAAATATTCAGAAGCACTCGATCAAGCTCTCAGAGAGATTAAAGATTATTACCCAGATGTACTCATCGTATCTCTCGGTTTTGATACTCATAAAGACGATCCCGTTGGAGGTTTTTCTCTCAACGACGATGACTTCGCACGCATGGGAAAGGCAATAGGAAAACTCAAGATACCAACCTTGGTTGTCCAAGAGGGTGGGTACAACCCTCAAGCCAACACATCGGCCGCGGTCAAATTTTTCTCAGCCATCACCTGACTACCCCAATTTGTTGAAAAGATCCATGTTTCTCTCGTGTAACTCGAGGTATACCTGATATAACTTGTCGTACTGAGAACTTCTCTCCGTATCGGGAGTGAAGTATTTCTTCACTTTCGTGAGCTTTTGTGCTATCTGTGCAAACGATTCCCCCGTCAAGCAAGATATCGCCAATATCGCACAACCAAGTAATTCAGCGTCCGGTTGAACAACTTCCACACTCATCCCGAGTACATCAGCTTTTATCTGATTCCAAAGATCATTGGTTGCTTGTCCACCCGTTGTTCTAACAGTTAAAATCTTCGCACCAGCTTTTTTCATCTCCTCAATAATTTGCCTCACAGCAAACGCAACACCTTCTGCAACAGAAACAACCAAATTTTTTGCGTTCGTATCCAGCCTCAGCCCAAAGAAGACACCTTTCAAGTTCATATTCCAGTATGGGCTCCTTTCCCCGGCGAGGTGGGGTAGGAAGATCACGCCAGTGGGTCTACTGACACGTGATAGGGAAAGCCCATCGATGCTTCTGAACCGAGTAACACACTTTGTAACCCATTCGATGGCTTTCCCCGAGGAAGTTAGAACACCGCTGACTTTCCAAAAATCGTTCATGAAGAACGGCGTCGTGATCAGTCCAGGAGTATCTATTTTTATATCACTGCAGAGTGTCACTCCCTCCGATGTACCTGCCCTATCGCAAACAATACCCGGCTTGAGCGTGCCAGTACCTATGAGGGCAGCTGCAAAATCTGGCGCACCTGCCACAACAAATGTCTCTTCCGGCAATCGAAAATGTGAGGCGATCTTCTTCTGGATTCTTCCGACCAGCCTTGGAGGTTCAACGATGTCCGGTATCATGAAATAGTCGTCGAGCTCGAATTTCTCAAGTACTTCTCTATACCAGGGAGAATAGCCAAGCTGATGAAAAGTAGCGTTGACGAGCAATCCTGTCAATCTCAAGATGAGGTAATCACTCGGTTGAAGCAAATAGACTCTGCCGCTCACGACCTTCTTTAGCTCAAGCAATTTAGCGATAGTTGAGGCTGTTTGCTCGTCCAAACCTTCAGCTTTCAACGAACGGACATGCTCCGCCCCTCTGTTATCGAGCCAGCTCACAGCCTTGTGAACCAATTTACCTTGTTGATCAACGAGTACGATCGTTGGTCCCTGCCCGCTGATACATATTGCACGAACACGCCTCTTGATTTTCTCATCGATACTATTCACACCTAATGCAAAAGCCACCCACCACTTCTCAGGATCTATTTCATGCCTTCCATTGAAAATATCTTCAGCGCACTTCCTTTCGAAATGGAAAACCTTGTTCCCATTCAAATCGAACAGTGCGACTTTCACGTTCGTTGTTCCAATATCTGCAGTCATGACAAGATCAGAAGACACCTCGATCTCCCCTCCTCTTGTATCTCAGCACTTCTTCGAAGTGTGCGTAGAGGTCTTTGAATCGTTGCTTGTCCATATCGAGCATCTTCATAAGTAGCATATCCACAACGAAAAGTTGGACGAACCTAGTAAGGAAACCTCCTTCGGATAGCACCTCGGTCTTTACG
>CAYXCE010000013.1:0-2700 GCA_964463395.1 uncultured Pseudothermotoga sp. | reverse complement strand
GTCCGCAAGATCCATCACAGCGGAACTCGGAGGCGCCAACGCTATCACAATTGCGCCAGCTTTCTTCGCATAGTTAACAGCATCTAAAAGATCTCGAGAGGAATGACTGCTCGAAATGCCTATCAAAGAAGATTTCTCGTTGAGGAATGACGCTGATATGCTCTGCAAGAAAGGGTTCTCAAAAAAGTTCACTTGAAACCCGAACTGCTTGAGTTTTAGAAACAAGTCACGCGCAGCTACCGTGTCGAAACCGTATGCCACTATTTCGATGATCGAACTACTCATCAACGTGCTTGCGGCTTTCGCAACGATTTCATCGTTCAAAAGTTCCAACGATTCCTTGACCTCATTCATAACAAAATCAAAATAATTGCGTGACACATTTGATATCTTTTCCATGTCAGGTTTCATAGATTCAAGCAAGCTTATTTCTTGTGCAAGGGCTAAGCGAAACTCCTTGAAACCACCGAAACCCAACTTCTTACAAAAATCCACCAAAGATGCTGGAGACACACGAACAGCTTTCGCGAAATCCGTTATCTTCATCTCGATCACCAAGCTAGGATTTTCTATGATCTGCCGTGCAATCCTACTGTGGACACCCTTCATCTCGGGAAAGAAATCTTTGAGCTTGTGATAAACACTTATCTTCATTCAGACCAACCCCTCCTGCTAGTTTTGAAAATATTGTAAACCAGAACAACACCCAACGTCAAAACAAAAGGAAAAGAGAGAACGATTTCTGCAGGCAATCTCAGAAAAATCTGCAACCTATTTGAAAGAGCTATTGTGAAGCCAAGAATGAGGGATATAATAAACACCGCTAAAGGATCCTCTCCGCCCAAAACAGCCGCAACCAGCGCAAGCCACCCTCTGTTGTTAGTCATACCAGTTACAAACAAACCTAAAGGTAAGGAAAGCACGGCACCAGCCAATCCGCAAAAAAGGCCACAAAAAATGAAACTTGCCAGTCTGATCTTGTCGACGTTCAATCCAAGATGATGCGCTACTGCTTCATTTTTTCCCACTGTTCTCAAGCGTAAACCAAAAGGTGTTTTCCTGACAATCAACCAAGAAGCAGCTACTAAGCCAAAAGCAAGCAATTCAAGTACACTGTAACCAGAAAGCACACCCTGAAGCAATGGGTTGTTTTCAAACAACTTAAAGTGCACCACGGGTATTTTTTGTGCTTTTTCGAAAAAGATAGTGCCTTTCGCACCAAGCAATGTAGAGGAAAGTAACACAACAAATCCCGAAATGAGGATATTGAAACCGGTACCTACAACAAAAATGTTCGCCATTAGATATCTGTGAAGTAACCAAACGATAATTGACATCAGACAAGAAACGAACATGGCGGTTAGAACTGCTATGAGCAAATTGACTTTATTTGCAACGTACACTGAGATGAAGCAAGAAAGCAACATTAAGCCTTCGATCGCTATGTTCAGCTTTCCGACCAAATGTGTGTACGATGCCCCCTCAGCTGCAATCGCTATGGGTAAAGCAGCTGAAATTGACGCTCTAAACAGTTGAATCAGCATTGTGCTTCCTCCACAACAACACACCTTCAGCAGTCACCAAGCAGAAAACAACTCCCTGAATGATCCTAGAAATTTCAGGAGGTGTTTGAACCATCATAGAAGATATCTCTGCGCCACTCTCCATATAAGCGAAGAGAAAGGCTGAGAGAATAATCAACACTGGATTATTCTTCACCAGTAGAGAAACTGCGATCCCATTGAACCCATTACCGTGTGAAAAACCTCGTATGACCCTTCCATGCACACCCAGCACATCAACGATTCCTCCCATGGCGGCAAACCCTCCGCTGAATGCAGCTGCTATCAACCAAAGTTTTGTCACATTCATCCCAGAAACTTTCGCAAAACGAGGATTTCCCTTCACCATTCTAAACTCGTAGCCCATCACATTGTACTTGTACAGTGAATGTGCAAGAACGCATAGTACAACTCCTATCACATAACCGATGTGCAAATTAGATGGTGGCAAAATCTTCGTGAGTCTGATATCTTCACCGAGATACTTTGTAGCGGATAAGGCAGCTTGAGGATCTCTGAAAGGACCGTTGAGAAAGAAATCACCCACATAAATAAAAATTTGACCTATCATGAACGAGCTTATGAGCTCATTGAAGCCAAGCTTCAACTTCAACAAAATCGAAGGCAACATCAATGAAGAACCAACCAGAAAGGATGTTAGAATGACCAGCAGGATCGAAGACGAGCCAAGTTTTGAAGTGTTCAACCCAACGATTGTGCCAACGATCGCCCCAAAATAGTACTGACCTTCCAAGCCGAGGTTGAACACACCTGCGTGAAATCCAATAGAGGCTGCCAATCCAGTGAAGATCAACGGAATTGATGTGGCAAGCATGTTTCCAAAGAAATAAAGATTCGTAAAAGGTCCCAGAAAGAACCATTTGAGAGTTTTGGATGGCTCTGAGGAAGTAAAGCACAAGATAATCATGCCTAGGAGAAAAGCTATCAAAACGGCTAAAAACGGCATGAGAAAGGATCTGAAACTCTTCTTCATCTTTCATCACCAACGAGCGAAACGAAAACATCTTTTTTGGACGATTTCTCGTCGATGGATATAACTTTCTTGATCCTTCCCTTGGAAAACACGATCACTCTATCACAAAGACCCACAACTTCTTCGCTATTATTTGTGGCGATC
>CAYXCE010000012.1:12030-12485 GCA_964463395.1 uncultured Pseudothermotoga sp. | reverse complement strand
CTGTTCAACTCGAAGAGTGTCGATATCTCTTGATAAGTCTTGGATAATTCCTCTAAGTGTTCTTCTAAAAGCTTTGTGTATTCTTCACGAAGTCTAGCCATCTGATTCAAAGATTCGTTCAACAATTCAAACAGTTCTTTCCGATTCACCGTTCCGTTCTCTGACAGTACTCTCGCGAAATTCATCAATTTTTCGTGGATATTCTCAAAATCATCCACCACATTTGGTCACTCTCCGCACTTCCTCAATGAGTTTGAGAGGGCTGAAGGGTTTAGTAAGAAATCCATTCGCCCCATATTGTAATGCCGTCTTGGCGTCATTCTCCCCGCCTTTCGCCGTTAACATGATCACTGGTATGCCGGAAGTTTCTGGATCGGATCGCATGCGTCTCAATACTTCGAAGCCGTTGAGGTTTGGCATCATGATGTCGAGTATGACGAGATCCGGCTTTTGTG
>CAYXCE010000012.1:0-12020 GCA_964463395.1 uncultured Pseudothermotoga sp. | reverse complement strand
ACTTCATCTTCTCGAGAGCCTCGACGCCATCTTTAGCTTCCTCCACGGTGAAGCCCTCTTTGCTCAAGTTGAAACCAACGATTTTTCTCAAAACTTCAGAATCGTCCACGACTAACACTCTACAGCCCAAGCTCTCGCCCCCAATACGTTGTCAAGGTTGTCTTGGCCACACAAAGCTTGAAATCTTTGTATCAAAATCAGATCACACTGTCGAACGAGCAAAGGTTCGTACAGATACTTCGCCCTCACGATACTGCTCCTACTCTGAGAATATACTATAACGATGAATTTTCCAATTTTTTCAAAGCGAACATCGTTGAAAAATTCACTTATCTTTCCTGCCCTTTCTTTTTCCTCTAATTGAATCTCGAGTTCTGGATCAAACCGTGACAAGTCCACGCAATCGAATGGAAGAATCACCCTGAAGAGATACCCACTGACCAACTTGTTCGGATCTTCTTCGGTCCACCAAACTCGAACTGGTTCCAAGTTTTTCACAGCAGTCATTCTCAACCTACTCAAAAGATCAGGTTCGTGATTTTTCATCTCAACTCGCACATATAAAGTAAGGTTAAAAACTCCCGTGGGAGTTGGATCGAGGAAGGAAATCTTAGGCTTTCTATGAAAACCTTGACTGAACACCATGCGAGCGCCAGCTCTTCTGAAATTTCTCTCTATGGCATTTGCAGTCTCTATGGCTGAAAGAAAACGCAGAAGTCCTGTCTTTTTGTACTTCACCACCGCATGCATTTTACCACGTCCGTAACAACAGTCTTGCTCGCTCGATTATACTATTTCCTGGAGGCGAAAACTTGTACTACAAAGTATCACGAGATCCAATACATTCAGAGATATTTCTCTACCCTCTTGAAATCCTCGCAGCTGACACGCGACCTGTACAAAGGCTGAGGCAACTTTCCCAACTCGTTGGGGCTGAGCTCGTTTACCCTGGAGCGAGTCACACACGTTTTGCGCATTCGCTCGGCGTCATGCACATCGCGGGACTCTACGCTGAAAGGTTGTTTTCAGAACACTCTAAGAGACGCATAATAAGACTCGCAGGATTGTTGCACGATGTTGGGCACGGACCGTTCAGCCACCAGTTCGATGACGTCGTTTATAAACGCATGGGTATGCGAGATGGACACGATGAACATAGAGAAAGAATTTTACTCGAATTGATGCCTAAAGAGATGCTCAAAGCCTATCAGAGAATTTTAGACCCAATGAAAAAGCGCGGGATCATTGAAGATCTAAAAAGGACCACAGGTATGGAAGAAGTTACTCTCGAAAATTTGAGGAAACTCATGGAAGAAGTCAACAACGTTTTCAAAGGTGAAGAGATAGGTAGTGTTGAATACAACGTAGTACAAGGCCCACTCGGTGCGGATAGATTGGATTTCTTGCTGAGAGATTCATACTACAGCGGCACAACTCATTTCGGGATTGGTGCGGTAGACAGAATCATCAGAAATGCTTATTTGAAGACGAAAGACTCAAAATCTATACTGTGCTATCATGTGAAAGTTTTGGACCAGATATACACCAGTCTGTTTGGAAGGTTCATGATGTATAAAAATGTTTACTTTCACAAAACATCGAGAGCAGCGGACCTGATGATACAGGAGATGCTTTCTTTGACTTATAAACCTCTCAAACTCGCGGAAAGAGTGAACGATTTAGAAAAATTTTTAGATCTGACCGATCAAGCTGTGCTCGCGGAAATAAAACTCGAGGCTAAAAGAATTCTTGAGAAATACAACGTCTACGACGAAAATCAACTTGAAACCGTGGATCTCACCGAGGACGAGTACAACCTGATAGAGGCTTACAAGATACTGAAAAGATTGGAGAGCAGAGATCTTTGGAAGCTGATCATCGAGATCGCATTCACTGCAGAAGGTGTGGATCCCTACATCATGAGTATCGGTGTTGTCGCAGACACGCTTCAAAAAATCAGATTGAGATTAGAGAAACTCGCTGAACAAGAAGACATTCCCGGTGATGACAAAAAACATATCAAAAAAATATTGGACGATTTTGAGACCGTATTCAAGTCTGACACACCGTATAAACTGTCGTTGGTACATCCGCAAGAGTTTTTGAACAGCAACGTGTTCCTTTACAATCCCCAAACCGATGAGGTCATCTCTCTTGAAGATTACGTCAAGAGTTACCCAGCCTATCGGCTCTTGGCGAGCAACCTGGTTCAGATCGTTAGAATCTATGTGACGGAAGATGTGCGCGATGTTCTGACGAAATACAACATCGTACCGAACGTGAAGCTTCAATTGACTACGAGATGGTGATCACCCGAAATATTCTGGACCCTCCGTTTTGGAAGGCTGTGGTAAAACTCTTTTCAATGCAGCAATCGCTACTTCGAGCTGAGAATCGTCAGGCTCGGCTGTCGTGATCTTTTGGAAGAATAATCCCGGATAAAACAATATCTTGAGTAATTTAGCATTCTTTGCCGAGACTCTGAGCAGTTCGTACGCAAATCCAGCCGTTATTGGGAGAAACAAGATTCTACTGAAAAATCTCCACGTGAAACTCCTTGAAGCCAATGGGTTGGCTATGGATAAGATCACGATCGAGAGGATCAGGAAGATCATGATGAAACTCGTGCCGCATCTGGGATGTATAGTACTGTACTTTTTTAAATTCTCCACGTTCAGCTCTTCTCCGTGTTCGTAGGCGTTTATGGCCATATGCTCGGCGCCGTGATACTGAAACAACCTCTTGACATCTGGAAAGAAAGATATTATCCACACATAGAGCACAAAGAACGCAAGTCTGAGACTTCCTTCGACTATCGCAAAAAGTATTTCATGTTCTCTGAGCGGATAGAACAGATTGGTGATGAGCATCGGTAGAAAAACGAAAAGGCCCACAGCCAATCCTACAGCAAGCAGTGTGGACCAAAACAACTCGGATTTTTTGAACTTCTGTCCGCTGCTCAGTTCTGCCGATTTGTTCAATGCTTTTATCCCGAAGTACATAGAATAATACAGGCTGGCGAAACCTCTCACAACGGGTATTTTGAAAAATTTTCCCTTGATTGGGGTTTCTGTTGATAGATCTTCAAATACGATCTCTCCATATTTGTTTCTAACAGCTATTGATGCTTTGCTTCCAAGCATCAACACACCCTCAATTATTGCTTGTCCGCCGATCCTCACAACATTACCTCCTCAACATTTTGGAAGCTTCACGACGAACTCACTACCTTTTCCAACTTCGCTCAGCACTTCTATGCTACCACCCATCGCTTTCACGAGCTTATCAACCAAGGCTAAACCTAGCCCATGACCCGGCGTGGCACGAGACCTGTCAGACTTGTAAAACTTCTGGAATATTTTTTTTCTTTCAGATTCCTCTACACCAATACCGAAATCCTTGACACTGAACCACCCTTCCCCACAACGTAGTAAGATTCTTTTTTCCTGTCCCGAGAACTTCACAGCGTTCTCCACCAAAGCTTTGAGAATGAGTTGTATCGCCCTGATATCTGCACAACCGTATCCTTCACCTTCGACTTGAAAGATGAAATCTCGGAATTGCTTGGAAAAATCCTCACACATTTCTTGAAGGAATTTTTTGAGATCCAGTTTGATCAGCTCGATCTTCGTTACGGGTTTGGAGAGAGCCAGCAAGTTCTCTGTCAAATTTATGATTTGCTGAACCGTTTCTCTTATCGTTCTTGCCGATTCTGTGACGATACTACTGTTTGTCGAGAACTTTTCGACCAGTTCAGCGTAACCTTGGATGCTGGTGAGAGGTGTCCTCAACTCGTGAGAAACGTCGTTCAAAAAATCGTTCTGCATCTCAAAACCGAGTTGTAGTCTGTTGAGCATATCGTTGATCGTCCTCGCAAGCTGAGAAACCTCATCTTCCTTACCAGGATCGTACACACGTTTGCTCAAATCCGAGGCACTTATGCCTCTCAATTCCTCTGTGATCCGCCTCATGGGAGTGAGGGATTTGTCCACAAAATAATGTCCAAGTAGGAAAGAAACCAGAGTGAAAACACCCCACATGATCAGAAACATTCGAGAAAGTAGTTTGAGGAAATCTCCGATTCCTCCAGCTGGAGAAAGGATATACAACTCACTCTGACCGAAGACGGTTTGCGCAACGATCCTCACAACGAGGTATTCATTGTTCCCAAGCTTGAGATAGGTGGGCTTTTTCGTAGCAAGAACGTGCGATAGAAACTTTTTGAAGTTTTCATGCTCTGTGTCTATCGTTCCGAAAATAACTTCTCCTGCAGGATTGATGATGACTAAACCGACAGGTAAACCTTGTCTGAGCACGTTCCTCATCGGTGCACGGAGATAGGAAGTCACCACCTGTCTGAGTGTTTCAACCGAACGCGATATGTGAACTTGCTTGGTGACGTTGTAAGCCAAGAGCAAACCCAATCCGAGTACCAACGAAAAGAGAATGGTTTGCATTATACTGAGCTTCCATTTAAGTGTCGAGAACATATCCGATACCTCTCACAGTTCTAAGGAACTTGGCGGCTTCACCGAGTTTATCCCTCAAATATTTCACGTAAACATCTACGACGTTCCGACTTATGTTCTCAGAATCTCCCCAGACTTTTTCGAGAATCTGTTCTCTGCTCACCACGTTACCACGTTGCTCACAGAGCAATTCCAGTATGGCTGCCTCTCTGTCAGAAAGAGCGATTTCGTTACCATCCTCGAGCTGGAGCTTTCTCATTTTCGGAATGAACATCACAGGACCTATGTGATAGGCTTCTTTTTTTCTGACTCTCCTTGCAACACTCTCGACGCGCGCTAATAGTTCATCCAAGTGGAATGGCTTTGGAACATAATCGTCCGCTCCCTTTTTGAGACCTCGAATCCTGTTCTCTACCTCGCTCCGCGCTGTTAACACGACCACTCCCACTTCTTCATCGATGGCTCTGATTTTCTCTAAAACTTCGAATCCATCCATGCCAGGCAACATCAAATCTAAAACGACCACCATGGGATCGAACAATTGAAACTGTTGCCAACCTTCCTCTCCATCTTTGGCGATCCTCACTTCATAGCCATGACTTTCAAAGAGGATCTGCAACAACCGAGAAATTTTCGGATCATCTTCCACTATCAGCAAGCGAATATTTCACCAACTCCCTGTAACGATCCCACACTTTCATCGCATAAGAACTTCTGGAATTACCCCCGTTGTACGCCTCCAACGCTTTGAGAATATTACCTGAGAACCTCTCAAGTTGGTACTTCAAATACAACGTACCCATTTCTACATTGAGTTTGTGATCCCACAACAATCTGGCCCAACCGTCATCTGGTTCGTTCAAACCATAAACGCGGCAGATGAACTGGGCTGTCTCGGGTTTTATCTGCATCAAACCGAGCTCTCCATGAAGCCCAACCACGTTCCTAAACTCGCTTTCAACCGCAATCAGCGAGATTATGAGGATGTGATCCACACCGTATCTTTCACTCACTTCAAGTATAGTCCCATAAAGACTCTCAACATAAGCGCTGTCTGTGACTAAATCATGCTTCAACCTTGTTTCAAAAACGAGTTTGAAAAACCATGTTGGTACTTCGATAGCCATCACGACTGACTGAAAAAACACCACCAACACTGCTAGTAATCTCACAGTTTTCATCCTTTTCGCATCCTCCGTTTCTGCTATAATGTGAAATTGGTGAACAGTATGGAAGCTTTATACCGTAAATACAGGCCCAAGCTTGCGTTGTATGCGGCGCCAAGGGTGTGAAGGGGGATGAAAGCTTTATACCGTAAATACAGGCCCAAGAGCTTTTCCCAAGTAATAGACCAAGTTCAGGCTAAGTTGGTTCTTCAGAATGCTATTTTAACTGATCGTGTGTCACATGCGTACATCTTCTCGGGGCCGCGCGGGAGCGGAAAAACGACACTTGCGAGGATCCTTGCCAAATCCCTCAATTGTCCCAACCGGAAAGATTTTGAACCTTGTTGCAGTTGCGACAGTTGCCTCTCCATCGATAGGGGAAATCATCCAGACGTTTTGGAGCTCGATGCTGCATCGAACAGAGGCATAGACGAAATCAGAAGGATCAGAGATGCTGTTGTTTTCAAACCAATGATGGGACAGTACAAAGTTTATATAATCGATGAATTCCACATGTTGACTAAGGAAGCTTTCAACGCTCTGCTGAAAACCCTTGAAGAACCACCCGAACGAGTTGTGTTCGTACTCGCAACTACCAATCTGGAGAAAGTACCTGCAACAATAGTTTCGAGATGTCAGCTGATAGAGTTCAGAAGCTTCAAAGATTCAGATATCTTACAGCAACTCAAATATGTTGCTTCGAGCGAGAGAATCGATGCAGATGAGGAAGCTTTGTACCTCATCGCTAAACGAGCATCAGGTGGTATGAGAGACGCTTTGACCATGCTCGAACAGATTTCAAGTTATGTGCTAGATGGAAAGATAACAGTGGAAAGTGTCGAGCTGGCTCTAGGTTTGGCACCAGCGAAAATTGTGGATCAATACTTGGAAGCCCTATTGAATGGGAACGCGAAAACTGTGGGTGAACTGGTGGATAGAGTGTACCAAGATGGTTTTGATATCGAACAATTCATCCAAGCAAGCTTGGAGAAGCTCGAGGAAAAGATCGCTATCGAACCTTCCAGCGAATTGATTGCTCTCGCTAAGGATTTGATGAATATAGCGAGTGAGATGAGGTTCTTCGAGAACAAACGCGTTGCTTGTAAATTGCTCTCTATTGAGATATCAGCAAAGATGTCGAACCGGATCTCGACTAAATTGCAGCAGAGTGAACCTGCCGCAGAAAAAGTTCAAGTGGTTGAGCAGAAAATCCAAGCGGATTCGATTTCGGAGGATCAATCCAAACAACAAAAAACATTGGATGTCAGCAATGTGCTTGAATATTTGAGAGAGCAAGGAGACATGGCCATGTACGTTGCTCTCGTTCAAGCGAAAATTACCAGAAAAAATGGCTCAGTCGAAATTTCCTTTCTTCCATCACAAAGATTTCAGTACGAATATCTCAGGGAAAAACTGTTTGAGCTGGAATATCTGTTCAAGACTCAACTCAAATTGAATGTAGCAATAGAGCTGAAACTCGACGAAGAACGAGAGAAACAACTTCTAGAGAAGCTTCAAAAGCTGTTTCCTGGAAGGATCAGGATAGAGGAGTGATGAACTTGAAAAAAATCAAAGGCTTCGGAGGTAGAAGTTACGGTTCGAGCAAAGGGGAATCGAAAGAGGTCAATCTGGAATCACTCCAAAGGGTTCAGCAAGAAATGGCAAAGAAACTGGAGGAACTCGAAGAATCCTTCAGCCAAATGGAGATTGTCAGCACAGCGGGTGGAGGAGCGATCAAAGTCAGAGCCACCTGCGATTACAAGATAGTGTCGATAGAATATGACGACGATCTACTCAGTGACAAGGAGATGCTGAACGACTTGATCATAGCAGCAGTGAACGAAGCACTTCAAGAGATCAAGAAACGCAGAGACGAGGAGATGCTGAAATTAACTCAGGGCACGATTGGTTTGTGAATTTTTACACAATCTTGTTGTTTGTTCAAACTGGTAAAGTTATCATCTAAATGAAGCCTTTAAACTGAAGGGAGGTCTTAAGAATGAGGGTTGCTATCAACGGTTTCGGTAGGATTGGTCGGTTGGTTTTGAGAGAGATCCTCAAGAGAAAAGCTTCAAACATCGAAGTTGTGGCTATCAACGATATCACTGATGCTTCAACTCTTGCGCATCTTTTCAAGTATGACTCTGTTCATAAGATTTATCCTGGAGAAGTCCGAGCTGAAGGTGACTCAATAATCATTGATGGTAAAGCTTATAAGGTTCTCAGCGAGAAAGATCCTGCGAAACTTCCGTGGAAAGATTTTGCTGTCGACGTTGTCATCGAATCTTCCGGCGTTTTCACCGACAAAGAAAAGGCAGCACTCCATTTACAGGCTGGAGCGAAGAAAGTCGTGATAACTGCCCCTGCGAAAGGTGAGGACATCACGATCGTTATAGGTTGCAACGAAGATAAACTCAAACCGGAGCATGCAATAATCTCTTGTGCTTCTTGTACCACCAACTCCATCGCACCTATAATCAAAGTGTTGCACGAGAAATTCTCCATAGAGACAGGATTCCTCACGACTGTCCATGCGTACACCAACGACCAGAGAGTCCTCGACCTGCCACATAAGGATCTCCGAAGGGCGAGGGCCGCAGCACTGAGCATCATACCAACGACCACAGGTGCTGCCAAAGCTGTTGCGTTGGTCGTTCCCGAACTGAAAGGCAAGCTCGATGGGGTTGCCCTGAGAGTTCCCGTTCCAGATGGTTCCATCTCCGATTTCGTCGCGGTTGTCAGTAAGGAAACGACGATAGAAGAAGTCAACCAAGTCATGAAAGAAGCCTGCGAAACGAAACTCAAAGGTATCATCGCGTACAACACAGAACCGATCGTGAGCAGCGATATAGTTGGTACGACATATTCTGGTATCTTCGATGCCACTCTGACGAACGTGAAAGGCAAGTTGGTCAAGGTCTTCTCCTGGTACGACAACGAGTATGGCTATTCTTGCAGGGTGGTCGACACAGTGGAGTTGCTCACAAAAATTCTGTGAGGGAGCAACGCTCCCTCATTTTTTAAGGGGGTGAAACGATGAAGAAAATGACCATAAAAGATGTCGACTTAAAAGGAAAGACTGTGATCATGCGTGTGGATTTCAACGTGCCGGTCGAAAACGGAAAAGTAACCGATGATACCCGCATAGTTGCAGCGTTACCCACCATAAAGTACGCTGTGGAGCACGACGCTAAAGTGATTCTACTCTCACATTTGGGAAGACCGAAAGGTGTTGATCCCAAATACAGCATGAAACCTGTTGCAGAACATCTGAAACAGATATCTGGGTTGAACGTCATCTTCGTGCCACACCTCATCGGTGAAGAAGTGAAGAAAGCCGTTAGGGAAGCAAAACTTGGTGATGTCATCGTGCTGGAAAATACGAGGTTTCACCCCGGGGAAGAGAAGAATGACATAGAATTGGCGAAGGCTTGGGCAGAGTTGGCCGACATCCACGTGAACGATGCCTTCGGTACGGCCCACAGGGCACACGCATCCAACGTTGGTATCGCTTCTTTCATACCGAGTGTCGCGGGTTTCTTGATGGAGAAGGAGATAGAATTTCTCAGCAAAGTTACCTACGAACCTGACCATCCATATGTAGTCGTTCTGGGTGGAGCAAAAGTGTCTGACAAAATAGGAGTCATCACGAATTTGATGAACAAGGCGGACAAGATCCTCATAGGCGGAGCAATGATGTTCACATTCCTGAAAGCGCAGGGTCTCAAAGTGGGTTCATCCTTGGTCGAGGACGACAAACTCGAGCTGGCCAGGCAAATTCTGGAACAAGCAACGCAGAAAAACGTGAAGATAGTGTTACCCATCGATAGTGTCATCGCGCAGAAGATTGAGGCCGGTGCTGAAAAGAAAATTGTAGATCTGAAGGATGGAATCCCAGACGGATGGATGGGGCTGGATATCGGGCCCAAAACTGTTCAACTGTTTGAAAAAGAACTCATCGATGCAAAGACTGTCGTTTGGAATGGCCCTATGGGCGTGTTCGAGGTGGACGACTTCGCCGAGGGAACCAAAGGGGTTGCACTAGTGATCAGTAGAGTGAAAGGGACTACCGTAGTTGGTGGCGGAGATACCGCCGCTGCTGTTGCGAAATTCAGTTTAGAATCTGCATACTCGCACGTATCGACGGGTGGTGGAGCCTCACTGGAATTCCTCGAAGGTCGCGAACTTCCTGGTATAAAGAGCATAGCTGACAAAAAAAAATAGATCGACTGATCCTCGTAGGTAACTGGAAAATGCATAAAACCAATGTCGAAGCAAAGCTTTTCGTCAACAAACTGATCAACGAGCTGGCGGGCAAACGGTTCAAAATAGTCGTTTGTCCGCCTTTTGTTTCAATAGTAGATGTAGTGGAGCTCACCCGCGGCACCAACCTTTTTGTAGGAGCTCAGAATTGTCACTTCGAACGTGCCGGAGCCTTCACAGGAGAAGTTTCACCAGCCATGTTGAAGGCTGTTGGTGTGGAATTCGTGATCGTCGGACACTCAGAGCGACGAAGACATTTCAATGAAACCGATGACTTGGTGAACAAGAAAGTGAGAGCCGTTATAGCAGAGGGAATGAGACCGATACTGTGTGTTGGCGAAACCAAAGAAGAGCGGGAAAAAGGTTTAACTTTCTGCGTTGTGGAGTCCCAGCTGAGACAAGCGCTCTACGGTCTGTCAAGGCAGGAAGCCGAGAGAGTCGTGATTGCTTATGAACCCGTGTGGGCCATCGGGACAGGTATCGTTGCCAAACCAGAGCAGGCTCAGGAGGCTCACAGCTTCATAAGAAAACTACTCTCAAGTCTGTACGGAGAAGAGAGCGCTCAGGCGATTCCGATCCTGTATGGGGGTAGTATAAAGCCGGACAACTTTTTTGCCATCATGGCTCAACCGGACGTGGACGGTGGGTTGGTCGGAGGCGCCAGTCTCGACGATCAATTCGTGCAACTCGCTGAGATCGTTCAATCATTCGTCGAGTGAGAAGGCACCATCTTTGAAAACTGGTACGATGTGATAAAGATCGATGTTAGAACAGAATTCAACATCTTTTGAGAAACCTTTCTCAATGAGCTCTTTACCGTGTCTACAAGTTGACAACACCTCGTGAACCGATCTTGTGGATCTCCAAACAGACTCGGCTATGAACGCCGAGTCTGTTTTTTCCTGTGAATGCACCGTTGCTACTATCGCACCAGCGCACAGCACATCTTCGAGGGCAATACGACCTCTATGTCCAGCACAGACGATCGTTACTCGTTCCTGGGACTGAAGTCTCTGAACCACAGCTGAAAGGTTCAAAAAACTCGCAGCATAGAGGTTTTTGCACTTGATCTTTTCAACGGCCCAAGTGCCATTCGTCGTGGTGAGCACTATATTTTTACCTTCAACTGCTTGCCTTGAATATTCAAGGGGTGAATTTCCCAGATCGAAACCTCTCGGTTTTAAACTCTTTCTCTCTCCACAGATGAGTGTATTGCTGGTGCTCCTGTGTTCTAAAGCCTGTCGCACCGTCAAAGCAGGCTTGACACAAGTCGCACCGTTCGCCAAGGCGGTCACAATTACACTTGTCGCTCTGAGAACGTCTATCAAAATACAGACATCTTTTTTGATCGTTCGCTGCGGCACAAATACGACATCGATCAAATCTTCATCTCACTCCCAAAAGTCTGTCGATCTTCTCTTTGTCGAATCCTACAATTACGTGATTACCGATTTCAATCACGGGTACACCAGTTTGCCCGGTTTTTTTGACCAAGCGTTCAGCAGTTGAAGGATCTTTAGAAACATCTATCTCCGTGAATCTCAGCCCAAGTTGTTTGAAGTAGTTCTTCGCTCTCGCACAGTACGGACAGGTTGGTGTAGTGTATATAGTTATCTTGATGTGCTGCATCTCATCACCTCCTGATATCTTGCCTGACAGCTTCGATGCTTTTGACATCCAAATAGAGCCTTTGATATTTCTTCCCATCCACCGTTATGGTCAGAGGTTTTTCAAGCATCCCACTAACTGTGTAAAATCGTAGAGCATTTCTGTTGGATTCGTATATCAGCTTGTATAGAGCGGCGGTACTCATAGTGTTCTCATTTCTAAGAGTTCTTAACCACCCTTGAACAAGTAGATGATCAAAAAACTTACCTTTTCTAACCGCAAGACTTCTCAAAAAATTTTCAAAACTTTCAACACCGTCACCAAGCAAATTCTTGGCGAGTTTCCTGATCTGCTCTGAATCTACAACTGCATAGTATCTGAAACTCGATGTGAGCTCGATCATGGCCTCAGCAAAGCTGAACACATCCAATGGGTTTTGAACATCGAGTGATCTATTGTTGAGAGGATTGAAAGCGTATTGGTGAAGCTCGATCTCGTACACCATCCTCTTGCC
>CAYXCE010000011.1:11599-12874 GCA_964463395.1 uncultured Pseudothermotoga sp. | reverse complement strand
AGTAGTTGGGCCACGACGAGGTTCGCCGTGTGATCGTCGATGGGATAACCCAGAAAGATGATCCTATCTTTGAGGAGGCGCGAATAGATGTCGTAGGCGCGCTCGTACCTTCCCGTAGTCTCAATCACCGTGGGTATCAGCTGTGCTATCTCCCGATGGTTCATTATCTTTCACCTCCTCCGGCTTCAGATCAACGATCTTGCATTTTTCCAAAATGAGATCGGCGACCTTTTGCTTGATCAGCTCGCTCTTGACATCTTCATAGATGTCCTTTCGATTGCGAATGAGTGATTTTGCTCGTTCGACGGAAATGCCCCATGCGACTGAAAGCTTTTCTGCTTGAGATAAGATTTCCTCTTCACTCACTTCAACGTTGTTCAAACGAACAGCTTCTTCGACTGCGTACTCTGCCTTGAGTTCTTGTAGATAATAACGTTTGATGCTCTCTAAAACTTTGTTTTCATCGTTTTCATGATCCTTCAACAGTTTCTCGTACTCTTCGCGCTTCGATTTGATGTTCTCCAGCGCTTGCTCAGCGAGTTTTTGAAGGGTTTTATCGGCGATCTTCAGCTCGCAGGTTCTTATCAATGCATCTATCGCCTGATCTCGCAAGAAGTGCTTTATATCTCTTTCGTAAATTTCACTTCCTTCTCTTTCGAGGGCTTCTTTCAGCTGTTGCAACGTTTCATACTCTGAATTGACGGTCTTGGCGAACTCATCACTGATCACGGGCAGGGTTCTGCTGTTCACCTGAAGAAGTTCTATCTTGTAGCGATAGATCTTCCCTTCATCGAAAGACCTTTCGAACTCGACGACGTCTCCCGCTTTCTTTCCTATCAATTCCGTGACGATGGGCCTATCGTCATCTTCGTGAAGTACATATTCGACCTCCTTGCCATCCATGATGACTTTATCGGTCGTAGAGATCGTCATCTTCACTCTGACCAAATCCCCGTATTCTGCAGGCCCTTCTTTCGGTTGAACGATGGCGTGAGTCTGCTGGAGTTCCTTGAGCTTTTCTTCAACGTACTTCTGTAGCACAGACGATTTATCGAGTTTTTTGAGCTCGAACTCTTCGAACGGTTTCAATTGAACGGAGGGCTTTCTGTGCACCTCAACGGTGAATTTCGAACCATTCTCAGTGATCTCGAAATCCATCAAGTAGATGGGCAATATGCGATCTTCGTTCTTAAGATCTTCCGAGATGCGGGCCCACAACTCCTCAAAGGTCTCTCTCTTCAACGTCTCGGGAAACCTGGCGCGAACGATCTGCTC
>CAYXCE010000011.1:6532-11589 GCA_964463395.1 uncultured Pseudothermotoga sp. | reverse complement strand
GATCTGCTCTGGCACTCTACCTTTTCTGAAACCAGGTACTTCTACCTGACGCGACAGTTTTTTCAGAGCGTTCGATTCCGCGGTGCGTGTTTCTTCCTGGTTGAATAGATATTCGTACGTCGCGACGTTTTCGTCGACGTTCACGATGTTTCGTTCCATCTCGCTTCCTCCTCCACAGAGCACATTATACAACGATCACAAAAAGGGCGGGCACAAAGTCCCGCCCACCTCGACATCTGGCTGGGAGGGGAGGACTCGAACCTCCACCGGCGGATCCAGAGTCCGCTGTCCTACCGTTAGACGACCTCCCACTGCCGTTGTTATTTTACCATCATTCCAGTTCAGTTTCAAGGTATTTCGTGCGTGGATTATAATTGATTTATCCAAAGGCGTGTAACTAAATCCAAGGGGGGAGTGAACATGGTGAAAAAACTTTTGATACTCGCACTGATTTTGAGTTGTGTGTTGATCTTCGCGTCAGATTACGCCTTCTACTACGACTGCACTCCCGAAAAAGAAACCGCCGTGTTGGTGTCCAACCTCAGCGATGAACCACAGTACACGAGATTACTCGTGTTCGATTCCAAAGGTAAAAGACTCCATCAAGAGGTCACGACTCTGGATCCATACAGATCCGTGATCTTCGACCTCACACGCGTGATCACGCCGAGTCCCACAACGTGGGGATTGATCATGTTGCAGTCGGATGGGTATCTGTACATCTCCGTTGCGTACTCTGATCATCAACTCATCGTTTCCAGAGACCACGTCATAGAGCCCGTCACGACGAGTAAAGATGCCAAGTACTACTGGTATGCTCTGAACTACATCAATTCTGGGAGCTTCAAAACAGGTTTCGCAATAATGAATCCGAACAGAGTGGAAGTCCAAGGGAATGTTTACATCTACAGCGCCTCGGGTGAGCTGTTGAAAGAATTGTCCGGCTCGATACAACCTTACAACAGTGTGTACGTGGATTTAGCTGAGGAACTCGAAATAGAAACCTTTGGAGTCATCGATGTCAAATCAACGGTGCCGATCGTTCTAGGTGTAGAATACTATTTGGAGGGCAAAATTTGGCAGATAGACAACATTGTCGATTGGTACGCAACAACGAGTTGGTGAGGTGAGGAGTGTGCGAACTGTTGTAGTGTCGCTTTTGATGATTTGTGCTCTAGTGCTGGCGAATTATGTCGTCGTTGTGAGGACGGAGCCATTCTCCGCTGTGTACGTGGATGGAATCTACAGAGGGATAACGAATATAGAAGGCGTGTTGGTACTCACCTTCCAATCGACTGGGCAGTACAGGATCACCGTGAGCAAGTCTTTCTATCTACCATTCGAAGGAGTGGTGCTCGTCACACAAGCAGGACAGATCTATGTGGAAGCTCCACTGAGACGCGGCGGCTATCTCAGGATTTTTTCGAACGTGTATCCCATCGAGGTCTATGCTGAGCAACGTTATCTTGGGATCGTCAGAAGCGTTAAAGACACCGTTTTAGTTCCGGAAGGTAGCCTCTATCTAACGTTCAAAGCGAGTGGTTATCAACCTCAAACTCAACTTGTGAACATCGCTTACGCTAAGGAGACGACGGTGAACCTGACTTTGATCGAGGAAACGCTCGTTGTGAATCTGAAAGTAGAGCCAAAGAGTTTTTCACCGAACAACGATTGGTACCAAGACACGACGAGTTTTTACATCTTCCTCTCTAAACCGGCAGATCTGATCATCAACGTTCTCGACAAAACTAACAAGATCGTCTGGTCCAGAAATCTGAAGGGAAAGAGCGGTACCAACACGGTAGTATGGTACGCCACGGACGTTCCTGACGGTGAGTACATCGTGGAAGTGACGGCAAGCACACCGGAAGAAACTTACACGGCACGTGAGACGGTGATCGTAGATGGGAGCGTGTACACCTACACCAAGGAAAAGATCTTGACCATATCCGCTATCGGGTTGGGAGCGGTTCTATTGATGTTCTTGATCTCAACTTCTCGCTGATCCTGTGGGTGGATGAAATCGGTTTGACCGTGACTCTCTTTTTTTCCTCGGTCTGGATCCAGCCGGAAAGTCCGAGCTTCAAAGCGTAATCTACGACGTGTTCGTATTCCTCTTTGTTGATCTTTCTTCCTATCAAAGGATCGAACCTCGCGTCGAAAACGGGATTGTACTGCGACATGATCGACACCGGTACACTCGGAGAGAGAGAAAAATAAACGAAATCGAGTATCTGTTCGGATCGAGCCACATCGTTGGGTAACACCAAATGACGAACGATCAAGCCTTTCATTTTCTCTTCTCTGAAAGGACCCACTTGTCTGTGCATCTCGATGAGTGCTTTGCTGGCAGTGGTGAAATAATCGGGAACCTTGGAATATTTCATCGCGGTCTCGTTGTCTGCGTACCTGAGGTCTGCAAGGTAAATATCAACGATCCCTTCGAGCATTTTCAACGTTTTCACATCTTCATAGCTGCTCGTGTTGTAGACGATCGGGAGATCAAAACCCCTTTCTTTCGCAATGAAAAGAGCATCGATGATGAATGGCGCGTTCGCAGTCGGTGTGACGAGGTTCAACGTTTTTGCTCCGCTGTTTTGAAGATCCAAAAATATCTCGACGAGCTCTTCGACGTCCACTTCCACACCCAAGCCTTTCTGACTGAAATTCATGTTTTGGCAATAAATGCAACGCATGTTGCAACCAGTGAAGAAGATGGTTCCAGCACCGGTTTCTCCACTCACTGGAGGTTCTTCACCGAAATGCAGTACAACACTGCTCAACTTGGCCTTTTTACCAACGCCACACAAACCGAGCTCGAAACGTCGATCGACACCGCATTTACGAGGACAGAGTTTGCAATCGACGAGGTTGCTTCGAAACCATTCTCGAATCTGCTCAGTCATTTCTATACTCCACGACCGCTGAAAGGTTACCGAGCTTGACGACGAGGTCTTCGTAGCCTCTGAAGATCTGATCCACTTCTTCGATGACGGTCGTGCCCTTAGCCATGAGTCCAGCGATCAACAAGGCGGCTGCGGCTCTGAGATCGGTGGCTTTCACCATGGCACCTTGAAGTTTCTCCACACCGTAAACGACTGCCACACCATCCGTGACCTCTATCTTGGCGCCGAGCCTCCTCAATTCGTCTACATGCTGAAACCTCGACTTGAAGACCGTTTCAACGATGACTGAGGTTCCAACCGATTTGCTCAAATAAGATATCATCTGCGGCTGAAGGTCGGTGGGAAAACCTGGATAGGGTGTCACTTGCAATTTTAGAGGTTTCGGACGATCCTTCATACGAACCAATAGATCTCCACCTTCGATCTTCATCTCCGCACCAGATTGAATGAGTGCATCTATGACTGCCATCATGTGATCGGGCTGTACGTTCTTCAGTACGACTTCTCCACAGGTCGCAGCTGCTGCTATCGCGTAAGTACCAGCCTCTATCCGATCGGGAATAATACTGTGCTCGCAAGAATTCAACCGGGCGACGCCTTCGATCTCGATCCTGCGCGTTCCTGCACCGGAGATCCTCGCACCACATTTGCAAAGAAAGCTCGCAAGATCGACTATTTCTGGTTCCATCGCCGCGTTGTCCACGATCGTTTTCGTCCCTTCCAAAAGAACGGCTGTGGTCATAATATGTTCGGTGGCCCCAACGCTGGGGAAGGGGAAAGAAACGTAGCACTCTCGAAAACTTTTCTCCCTCTTGGCCTTGACCACACCGTGTTCTATCTGTACAGAAAAACCGAGTTTTTGAAGGCCTTCCAGATGAAAATCTACAGGTCTGACACCGATCGAACAACCTCCGGGCAGAGCCACTGAAGCTTCTCCACACCTCACGGCGAGCGGTCCAAGAACATTGAAAGAAGCCCGCATCTTCCTGACAGGTTCGTAAGGTACTTCGCACTTCAATGCTGTCTTCGGGCGCACCAAAACCGTGTTGTCTTTGAAATGTACCTCACACCCGACCGATTCCAATATTTCCAACATGGTTCTCACATCGAGCAAATCTGGAACGTTGTGCAGCGATACGGGTTCTTCAAGTAATAGAGTCGCTGCGAGTATCGGCAACGCGGCGTTCTTCGCACCGGAGATCTTAATGGAACCTTTCAGTTGCGATTCTCCATGAACTACGAGTTTTCCCATTTCTCAACTTACCCCCGCGTAGAGTTCCTTCATCATCTCTTCAAGGTTGGAAACATCCTCTGGATAGGATTTGAAAGAGATCTTCACAGGAATACTCAAATGCATTTCGATGGAAGATTTGATCCTGTCAACCACCTTGATCGTGTTCTCTTTGCTTATTTCGGTGAGTAGGACTGCGAACGTGTCTTCATTCAATCTTCCGACACTGTCCATGGGTACGCGTACCACAGTTTTCAAAAGCTTGGCTAAAGCCAGCAGATTCGCTTCGAAGTTGTCGTCTCTCTGTGGTAGACGAACCAAGATCAATCCATAACTACGGTTATCCTCGAACGCTCTTTGATGATAATAAGCTATCAATTTGCTGATGTGCTCGGCTGAATAAACCCTCGTGAGTGGATCGATGATCCTGCTTGTTCCAATGTCGCGGACGAACTCATCGTAGATTTCGAACTGTTTTCTGATGAACTCGTTGTACTCTTTGATGAGCTGTTCCATCTGCGCTTCGCGCGCTTTGTAGTATTCGATCTGATCCTCGAGCATTTTGATCTTCTCCAAAAGTTCTTGCTTTTCTTCCACGGGTTTTCCCTCCCCACCTACTGTGTTATTATAATAACACTGCACTGTGAAATTTCCAGCGCGACGAATTTCGTTGATCGATGGAAGATCGTTTCACATGGGATCGGATAGTTGTTGACGTTCCAAATTACTGTGGTATGATTTATAGGGTAACAAAAAGTCTCAAAGAGGTGAGATGAAGTGAAAAAAGATATTCATCCACAGATGAAGTTAGTGACAGTGAAATGCGCATGTGGAGCGGAGCACAGGTTTTACACGGTTAAAGACACAATCAGGATCGATGTGTGTTCCAACTGTCATCCACTGTACAAAGGGCATACGGG
>CAYXCE010000011.1:0-6522 GCA_964463395.1 uncultured Pseudothermotoga sp. | reverse complement strand
ATACGGGTGCGGGCCTCGTCATAGACACGGAAGGACGCATCGAGAAGTTCAAACGCAGGTACGAAGGCGTCGAGTATTGATGTTCCATAAATCCTTAGGGAGGGTTAGTTTGTGGTAAAGGTTGGCGACGTCGTGAAGAGCAAAGTCACACAGATCACAAAGTACGGAGCTGTCGTCACGCTCGAGAACGGTGAAACTGGATTCATCCACATTTCGAAGATCGCGAACCAGTACGTCAAGAACGTTGAGGATTTTCTGAAACAAGGTCAGGAAGTCACAGCGAGAGTCATTGGGAAGACGCGCGACGGAAAATGGGAACTGTCTCTAAAAGAGGAGAAGAGTCAGGAAGAACAGAAGGACGCCAAAAAAGCGGAGTTCGAGAAAAAACTCGCCAGGTTCCTCAGAGACAGCGAAAGAAAGTTCGCCGAGTACAAGAAGAGAGCCGAGAAAAAGGGAGGAAGGTTCTGATCAGAAAGTCCATTTAGTTGGAAACTCTTCTGTGTTTCTCACCACTAACACTTTTGTTCCTACGTCAACGAATGCATCGATCGTTTCGATATCTTGATTGAACATACGTATACAGCCGTGGGAGATCCTTTTACCTATTTCCCACGGTTTTGTTGTACCGTGTATACCGTAAGTCGGATTCGACAGTTGGAAGAACCTCGTTCCTAAACCATTGATGGGCGAACGTGGGGGTATGTATTCACCGAACCAGTAAAGGGCGGGATCTACCTCTTTCTTCATGATCCAATAGGTTCCTGGGGGTGTCATATCGCTTCTCCCCACCGCGACAGGAAAAACCCTCACAAGAACGCCGTTGTAATAGAGCGCCAATCTCCCCGTACTGGTATTGATGACCAAACTCGTCAAAGATGCATCGAAATACACCCTTGCGAGCTTCAAAACGGTGCCAGAAACGATACGATTGCCATCTTCAATACCGTTGGCAAGTTCCAAATCTGCGATCCTCAGACCGTACGTGCTGGCTATGGACCACAGTGTTTCACCAGGTTTGACCACATGGTTGTAGGGTGGAACCGGTTCAACCCTCATGGGCGCCGTGGAACCTCTCAGCAAATTCACGAGACCGTGGTAGACGAACACGTCCACTTTCACATTTTTCCTGAGGCCGTGAGGGAGTTGAAAAGTGAGCGTGAGCGTGTGTATACCATCTTTGGGTTTTTCCGAAGTGTAAAGATACAAATGCTCGTTGAACACGAACCTCTTGAAATTGAGGTTCTGAAAAGCGCAACTGACGAACTCCCAGCTCTGTGGAAGCTTCATGCCGACATAGAAAACGTGTTTCTCAGGATCTGTGAACAAAAAGATCTGAGGCTCTTGCCTGTAAACTGAGAGTGTCATGAAAGATGGGTTACAACCACGCATCGCATAACCGGCCACACTTTTTCCAAATGCTTCCACGATGATCCAATCTGTGCGAGAAACATCGAAGACAAAAGAGTTTTCCTCACTCCGCTTGGCGACTCTATGACCAGTTTGAGTGAAGAGATAAACTTTGCTCTGTTCTGCCGATGTGTAAACTGGCCTCAAAACCAGCTCTATCGTATCTTTTTCGAAAGATTTGACGAACAACTCATGAACCGCGCCAAAGATCAGCAAGCTCACTAAGGATAGCGAGAGCGATACGATCTTTCGCATCTGGACCAACCCGCTTTTTTGAACCATCTTTCTTTATGATCAACACATCGTTTTGATCACTGCTCATTGCCTTCACATCGTTCGCAACGATCATGTCCAAATTCTTCTTTTTCAGCTTGTCTTCGGCGTACGCTTCGAGTTCGTCCGTTTCGACGGCAAAGCCAACCAGTATCTGCTTGTTTTTCCTTTTTCCAAGTTCCTCAAGAATGTCTTTAGTCTTGACAAGATCGAGGGTCAATTTCTCGCCCGTTTTCTTGACCTTGCTGGTGAACTTCATCGCAGGGGTGTAATCAGCCACAGCTGCTGCCATGATCACGGCATCAACTGAATCGAATCTCTCCATCAATTGTTCGAACATCTCTTGCGCACTTTCGACCCTCACGAACTCTCTGACGAAGAAAGGCGGTGTCAAACTGGTTGGACCAGAAACCAGGGTGACCTCTGCACCCAGGCGTACCGCCATTTTTGCCAGCTGATAACCCATCTTACCACTCGAACGGTTACTTATCATGCGAACCGGATCGATGCTCTCCCAGGTGGGACCCGCCGTTACCAACAGGCGAAGACCCTTCAGAGATTTTTCGCTTCCGAGGATGTGTATAGCTTCCTGAACGATCTCGTTCTCCGGGTATCTCCCTCGACCGAACTCCCCGCATGCGAGATGGCCTTCCGCAGGTTCCAAAACCCACCAACCCATGCGGCGCAGTTTTTCAATGTTATCTTGCGTTATGGGGTTCTCAAACATCCTCACGTTCATCGCTGGTACGAGGAGCTTCTTTTCCCCGTTGAAAGCGAGGCACACCATCGTGAGCAAGTTATCGGCGATACCATGAGCGATCTTTGCTATTGTGTTGGCAGTGGCCGGGGCTACGACTAGCACGTCCGGCCATCTGGACAGTTCGGTGTGCGGTATCCAACCGTCCTTTATGTTGAAGGCATCATCGTCCGTATAGACTGGACAGCTACCGACGGCAGAAAACAGATCCTTCGAAACCAGCTTCTGAGCGCTCTGGGTCATGACGATCCTCAGCTCGTGTCCATCTTTTCTCAGGCTGCTCGCAAGCCCAACAACCTTGTAGAGGGCGATGCAACCTGTGACACCGACGAGGATCTTCATGGACATCACTTCGCGTTCGGGAGCAGTATGCGGAGTATCTCTTCGTTCTTTATTCTCACGTACCCATCCAGCAATTCGCGGAAGGCTATAGACACCGGGTTGTTGTCGGATGAAACAACGTAAGGTTTGGCGTATTCTTTGAGTGCCTCCGCCCTCTTGGCGACGGCTATGGGTATGGCGTACTTGTAGGGAATCTTCGAAGACAGTTTGTCGTAATCGAATATCTGCTTACTCATTTGGAATCACCTCCGATCGAGAACAGTTTGTGAAATCCGAGCCGTTCGATCACCCTGTTCACTTTCAACTGTTCCGCGACTATGATCGATGTGAGTTGCTCTATCGATTCTTGAAGGTCCACATTCACGATCAAGTACTGGAATTTTGGTATCTGCTCCAATTCTTTCTTTGCGTCTTCCAACCGTTTGACCATGTCTTCTTCTTTTTCGGTACCACGTTTCAATAAACGTTTCTTCAGCTCATCGAAGGATGGTGGTGCTATGAACACGAAGACAGCATCTCTGACTTTCTTCATCACGGTCATGGCACCCTGAACATCTATGTCGAGTATGACGTTGACGTTGCTTTTGATCTTGTCCTCAACGAACTTGCGTGGGGTACCGTAATAGTGGCCATGAACGATCGCCCACTCCAAGAACTCGTCCTTTTTCACCATGTCAAGGAAAGTCCTTTCGTCTACGAAGAAATAATCTCGACCTTCAACCTCGTTGGGTCGCTTGGGTCGAGTCGTACAGGAAACAGAGAAGACCACGTTTCTGACCTTGTTCATCACACCTTCGATGATCGACGTTTTGCCGACACCTGAAGGGCCACTTATCACGTACAACAACCCTGCCACAGATCTACCTCACTTTGCTCAGGGTCTCTTCGATCTCTATCATCGATTCTTTGAACCTTTGAGCTATCGTCTCCGGCTGGATAGCGCTCAAGATGATATGATTACTGTCTGTGATAATGATGGCTCGCGTTTTACGCCCGTAGGTTGCATCGATCAACTTTCCTTCGTCCTTGGCTTCCTCCTTGAGCCTCTTCAGCGGGGCAGACTCCGGGTTCACTATCGCAATGACCCTATCACCAGAGATCACGTTCCCAAAACCTATGTTGATCAACCCGTACACACTCTATACCTCCTTGGAATATTTCATTCCAAGTTCTGCAGTTGCTCTCTGAATTGTGAAACGAGTACCTTTCCCCTCAATCCGAGTTCTATGAGACGACCATCTTCAGATTTGGACAAAACCGTGTTCAATTCCCTCAGCATTTCCTGAGCTAGAAAGTCTAGATGGTTCCCCACCGCATCATCACTGTCCAGTAGTTCTCTTGCTTTCCCCAGATGACTCTCCAGCCTATCGATCTCTTCACGAACATCGAGTTTTTGAACGTTCAACGCCACGATACTCTCCAAGAGCGCGGGGTCGATCTGAACATTACTGAGCAATTGCTCAACGTTCTTGGAAAGCTTCTCTTTCAGAGCCGGTTTGATCTGTAGAGCTATCTGTCTCATGTTTTCAACGATTTGGGAGAGATCTTCAACGATCTTCAAAAGGTGTTCCGACAAATTCTTTCCCTCTCTCATACGCTCCAAATCGAGCTTTTGAAGTGTTTCTTCTAGCACCTTTTTGCACGTCTCCCAGAGCTGCTCCTCTTGCTCTTGAGGCAATTCGAACCTAATGAGCTCACGGAACCTGAGAAGATGATCCAGGTTGACCGGTTCGGGTATACCGAGCCTCGTGACGAGATCTTCCAAACCGTCGTAGTACAGTTTAGCGAGTCCGAAATCGATGTGCAGCGCTTGGGCCGGCGGTGCGAGAAATTCCACAAGCAGTTTTAAAGACACCTTACCCCTCTTGACGTACCGTTGAACCAGCTTAGTGAAATCTATCTCTCGAGAAGCAAGGAAAGATGGACAGCTCAGTTCCACGTTCAGATAGCGAGAATTCAGAGCTTTCAGCTCACAACTGATTCTGTATTCGTTCAAAACTCGTTCAGTCTTCGCATATCCAGTCATACTTTTGGGCAAACGACTCACTTCCTTACGAATTATAGCATTTCTTGGGCGAATAACATCCAAAATCGCGCGGTTTTCTTTTCAAAACTCGTTCTTTCTTCAGAAAGCTGCGCCGAATCTAAAGAATGGCTTGAAGTTCTGCCATGTCCATTGACCATCGAAATCGTACGCCACGCCGAAACCGATCACACCGAGCAAGGGGATGGCTATGTCGAGTTCGGGACCTGCGGTGAGTTTCAAGGTAGGTTGAAGCAAGCTTTCACCCGTGCCACCGACGTCTACGAACAGGAGAGCATACATGGGAAGCGTTTGAGATTTCAGATCGTACCTCAACTCTCCACTCGCCAGCACTCCAGCTTTCGCTTTTCCACCATCCACACCCCTTACGGAATCGATGCCGTAGAACAGTATGGTTTCTTTCGTGGATCCCTCATAAACGTATTTGTCGAACAGGACCGCGCTGCTGAAGAACCTCAAAGCTCCAACGAGTTGATCGTTCCACACGGGTAAGAACACGCGTGCATCGAGACGTATCTTCCAATAGTCACGATCTGCGAGGAATCCAAACAGACCAGCCTTCTCAAGACCCATGTACAGATACTGACCTCGCGTTGGAAAGATCGGATCGCTTCTGGTATCGTAAGAGTAATTACCGGAGACTATGAGTGTGTTCTCCACAAAGTCGGTGTAAATCCTGTTCTCGTACGTCACACCACCGCCGAAAGCGTGGCCTGAAAACCTCAGCGTGGAGGCGTTGCCTCCCACCTTCAGAATCTGTTGCGAGGTTGCCCATTCATAGCTGAAGAGTGCTCCGAGGGTCGCTGGTAAATTGAACGGTTTTCTGATCGAAACATCGAACTGAACGAGCCTGCTCTCAAAGCCCAATTTCAAAGTCGTTGAAAAACTCTCACCGTAACCGAACGGATTGATCGTCGAGAAAGAAAGTTCTCCGAAGAAGCCCTCATACCAGGGTCTATCTTTGACTGGGCTCCACGAAATTCCTCCAGAGAGGTTGAACTTCTTGTCCTTCTCTTTCACCTCGACAACTATCGTCACATCTCGCTTGTCCGGAACACCAACTGGATACACTCTGACAGCCTCGAAGAACTGAGTCCTGTTCAGAGCCGAGGTGGTGTCGTAGAAGTCCTTCTGTGTGAGGGGTTTACCCGGTTTAAAAGTCACAAGATCATCGATCACGTAAATCTTGGTCCTTTCAAAGCCTTTGAACTCGACGTTGGCAACGTATTTCTCTATCACGTTGAAACGTAGCACTTTGTTCTCGTCCTTGGGTATCACGTAACACATGGGGTAACCCTTTTCCTTGTAAAAATCGATGATGGCCTGCATCGATTTCAAAACATCGACGTTTCTGACTGGCTTGTACTCTTTAACGAACAAAACGTTGCGCAGTTGCTGGTTGTCTATCAGATCGTTCCCAGAAAATTCGATCCTCTCGTAAGTCTTACCGTCTTCCGGTATGAACTTCGGCTGAACCACCTTTATCTTCATGGCGACTGTTTTCTCACTCACGTTGGGTATTTCTATCTTTTCAAAGTCTATCGAGGTCTCCTTGCCAAAATACACGTAATTACCCAACACGGACAGAACATCCGAAATGTCCCTCACGGTCGGATAGCACCGCTTGACATCTTTTGTGAGAAATCTCAAGATCGCTGGTGTTGTGTAGAAATCTTTGAGTGTACTGATCTTTATCTGT
>CAYXCE010000010.1:0-12974 GCA_964463395.1 uncultured Pseudothermotoga sp. | reverse complement strand
TTCTTGGTTGACTATATCGCAAAAAACACATCTTTCTTTGTAAGAATAGTATTCCTTAGAACCTGATAGTTCCTCTTGAACCCTCTTTGGAACAATGGGCAATGCTATCAGTTGACTGTGAGGATGCTGCAACGAAGCTCCTGCATCACGACCGTGGTTCTTGAAGATGAGTATATACTGGATCCTTTGATCTTTGGCTATAGTCTCATATCGAAGCTTGTAAGCCCATACGACTTCTTCCACTTGTTTGTAATCCATTAACGCCAGATGAGTGTTATGATCCGGGGTTTCAACGATCACTTCGTGATAACCAAAACCATCCATTGCGTCGAACATGCCCACTCCATACCGTTTCGGAGAGAGAGAAGGACTCACGGCGCCAAATTTGTTCGGAACGACCCTCACCCACCAACCAGGTGTATTTGGTGCAGTATCTGCAGGCCTGAACGCAAGAGTTTCAGGTGGTGTGGTGTGTTCATTACCGTAATCGAAAGGGCAAAACGCGGCTTTCTCTTCTACCTTCGGTCTAGCAAAATCGTGAGGTCGCTTCGCCCGTTCAGTGGCAATAATCACCCAACGCTTCAACACCGGATCTTTTCTGAACTCAGGCATGTTCAATCCCCCTTAAACTCTTCTTTTTTTCAGAGCTTCTTGATACACTTTCAAATATTGCTTGGCAGAGCGTTCCCAAGAAACATCTGTCTGCATTGCGTTTTGAATTATTCTTCTCCAGTGATGCTTTTCATTCCGATAAAAATGAATCGCCTTCGCAATTGCCATGAGCAAATGCGCAGGATCGTACTCCCTAAAACCGAAGCCATTTCCCAGACCTACTTGCGCATCGTATTCCTTCACGGTATCAGCTAAACCTCCCGTGTATCGTACTATCGGGATTGTACCGTACCTCAGGCTGTACATCTGACCCAATCCACAGGGTTCATACCTTGAAGGCATGAGAAACATATCACATCCGGCGTAAATTTTCTGGGCGAGTTCTATATCAAACTTTATGTTACTTGAAATCTTGTCAGGGTATTTTCCCTGCAGCGTCCGGAACATCTCCTCATACTTTTTCTCACCAGTTCCAAGGACGACAAACTGCACATCAAACAAAAAGAGGTAATCCGCTATCTTCTCAATCAGATCCAATCCCTTTTGATCCACTAATCTGTTTATCATACCTATAAGAGGCACATCTTCCCTCACCGGAAGATTCAGATCTTTCTGCAATCGTCTTTTATTTTCATATTTCTTCTCCAAACTATTTAGATCGTAATTGACATAAATTTTTCTATCCGTTGCAGGATTATATTCTTCATAGTCTATACCATTCAAAATTCCGTACAAATCTTCTGCTCTTACTCTCAACACACCATCGAGTTTCTCACCGTACTCTTCTGTCTGAATTTCTCTTGCGTAAGTTGGGCTCACCGTAGTGATCACATCACTGAACAGTATTCCACCTTTCAAGAAGTTGATACGACCATAGAATTCCAATCCATCTATGTTGAAAAGATATCCTGGAAGACCTGCAAATTTCATGTAATTCGGGCTGAAGACACCTTGATATCCAAGGTTGTGGATTGTGAAAACAATAGCGGTTCTACTGAAGAACGGGTCAATCCTATAGAGCGTTTTCAGATAGACAGGCACGAGGCCCGTTTGCCAGTCATGAGCGTGCACGACATCGAACTGTTCAGAAAGATGTTTCATCGCTTGAATGGAAGACGCACAGAAGAATATCGCTTGTTCCGCCAAATCAGGTCCCTCGTACACGTTCTCCGCAGAGAAATAATAATTGTTTGCTATGAGGTAAACAGTGACACTGGAACCAGGCAATTGTGATCTGTAGAGATCGAACTTTTCCTGCGTTTGTAAATTCTCAACCGGTATAGATTTGGCAACTTCTGCGATGTGGTATCCGAACTTCTCACTGTTCTTCAGCACTAATTTATGCATGGGCATGAAGATTGAAACCTTCGCTCCACTTTTTTCTATCGCTTTAGGCAAAGCTCCAAGTACATCCGCAAGTCCTCCAACCTTGGCAAAAGGATAAACCTCATAAGCGATCATCGCAATCTTCATATTTTCACCTCGCTGTCGGAATTATAGCATGATCCTTCTTTACCCTCAGAAGGCTACTGAGAATTTCTTCGAATCCAATTTGAACGAAAAATTTTTCATTCTTTAGTCCCAACTTAATGTAAGCTAACAAAGGAACTTGGTAAGAGATATGCCCGTTGAAATACAGCCTAGCCCAATATTCTTCATCTACACCTCGTAGCATCCCAAAGCTCATCGCAAAGCCGTCGAGGGCCAAAAAGCCGTCGAAACTCCCAAAGTTCGTCCTTATCGTTGGAAGAACCATTTCCATCGTGTATGCTGGACCTTGAAGACCGAGACCACCACTTATCCTGAACAAGAGTCCGTTGAAAGAGAAAGCCTTGGAAAGCTCAAAGTACATAGCCGGTAAAACTTTTATGGTGAAGGAAAAATCAGCAAATGTCTTCAAGTGTATGAGCCCACCGACCTTACCTAGAGCGTATCCGAAAGCGAGTTTCGGGGTTGTTTTCTCGCTCGACACATCCAAACCCATAACCACAGAGAAAACGTCGTTTTTCAATCCTTTCGGTTTGTTACCAGACACGATCAAATCGATCATAAGTTTTTGATTCAACATCGAAAGTGATAGCGCCAAGCCACCTGAACTATTGAAAAGCAGCTGCCCATAGCTTTTATTAATTGTCTTGACAAATGTTCCCACAAGAACGTTGTCTGTGAGATCATCCCAGAAACCAACCGCCACACCTGCGCCAAAATCTTTTTGAATCAAATCTGCCCATGGGAAGGGTACCAAGAATCTCAATTTCATCGTATCGTAATACCGTGTCGACGTAAGGCCCACATCCTCCAGTTTCAACCAGTCGTTCCCAAGAACTAACTTGGATTCCACAACGCGCTGGTCAACAACTTTACCATCCTCTCTGAACAACGCATAACCACCAGGCAGAGGTTTAATAGAAAAGATGTATCCCTCATGCTCAACAGCGGATATACACTTGTTCACACCGAACTCATAGAGCCGATTCGTAAAAAGATCGAGCTTGCATGCTCGAAGTTCACCCTTCCTTTCACTGACAAAATAAACAGCTTCATCCAAGATGATCGGCGATAACTTAGTCATTCCATCGTTCGTGAGCTTGAAAAGCTTTTCATTATCGAGTAAGTAGAGATCGATACTGTTATCCTTCTTCGCTGTGAACACGATACGATTTTTTGAAGCGGTGATTTGAAGGGGTGTTAGATCGTTCGGGATTGCGACATCATGAACGAGGGATTTTCCCACGTCCAAAATCTTGATCTTTCTTGCGTCGTTTTCTTGAACTATTAAAACCAACTTCTCGTCGTTCAACCATGACACATCGATCGGGTGATTCAAATTCAACTCCGTCACAGAACCATTCCAAAGAAGAAGCTTAGAAACGTATCTTCCTTCTTGAACTGTCATTCTAACAATAGCGATCTCTCTTTTAGAGTTCACGGAGAAACTCACGATGTTTGATACTTCCACTAGCTTGTGGCTTTTGCCTTCGAATACATCGTAGAAATAAATCGCACTGGCACCATCGTAACCTCTAAAAATGTAATAGACCCTCCAAAGTTCAACGTTGAGTTTGGATGGTAACAAAGAAAGCTCGGTTAGCCTTTCGCCATCGAAGCGAGGTTCGACGTTCGACCACTCTTTTCTGAGTTCTTCGGGAGATATGAATTTTTTGAGATGCCTATAAACTGTAGCGAGTGGATCTTTCGAGAAATTGTCCACCAACTTTGTGACTGTGTCCTCTTGTTTTCTTTCAACTGTTTCAAGCATCGCATAACCGAGGGTATAACTCGCTCCACCTGGTGTGAAACGCGTCGTGTTGATGGAAGAAGCGTATCTCAAGCCGATATCAGTAGCCAAGGCGTTCTGCTTGTACAGATCGAACAGCACATCGTTAGCTCTACCTTCGTTATGTCCCTTCGATTCGTAGAATATTGCAACACCTTCGTGCAAATACATAGGAGTCAAGATCGATTGGACAGCAGCTGCAACAGAATGGCCAAAGACCGAAAGCTTTTCTATGTACGGAGAAAATTTGTTGGCGAGAAAGAGATGGGCAAGTTCGTGTCTGAAACAGAAGATGACCCAGTCTTCATAATTGGGTGTGAACTGGTAAGGATTCATGTCGTTCATGTAGATGACGATCACATTATTCAAGGGGTTCGCATAACCATTCGAAAGATCGGATTTGAGCAGATAGGCTCTCGGTCGTTTCCGCAAGGAAATTTTGAATTCAGCAACGAAGTTCTCGAACATTTCATCCGCTTTCTGAGACAATCTGTATGCTGCCCTCATCAAACCATCATCGTAGAGTATGTCCAGATACTTTGTGGACAACATGTTGAAAATCCCAGCTGCCCACACAGCTGAAGCAACGAAAAGGAAAGTCAAACACAACGATTTCATTTACCCATCTCCAACCTTTTAGTTATGTAGTTGACGACGACTTCTATCGCCCTATCGTTGTAACCACCCTTCGGTACAATGATATCCGCATAACGTTTTGTTGGTTCCACATAAGCGTCGTGCATGGGTTTCACCGTTTCGAGATATTGGGATACGACACTCTCAACACTTCTTCCCCTCTCTTTGATATCTCGAACGAGCCTTCTTATGAACCTGATATCGCTCTCGGCATCTACATAGACTGAGAGCTCGTACAATCCCCTGAGTTCTTCGTAGTAAAGTGCGAAAATACCTTCGACTAAAACCACTCGCTTTGGAAAGAAACTGATCGTTTCGCTCTTTCTCGTGTAAGTCACGAAATCGTACGTAGGAATCTGAACGGTTTGACCATCGAGTAACTTTCGAAGATGTTCAACGAGCAATACATGTTCTATCACATCCGGATGATCATAGTTGACCTTCTTGCGCTCTTCCAAAGGTATGTGGCTCATATCTTTATAGTAATTGTCCATCGGCAATATAGCGCATCTTTCTTCGCCCAGATGTTGCACAATTCTTCTTGCAACTGTAGTTTTACCAGAACCAGTTCCTCCACCTATGCCAATCAGAATCAATCTCTCGACCCCTACATAACTCAATTTAACATATCCTACTAAAGAATGGCCAAGAAAGTCTTACTTACTATCGCTATAATTAGGTTGGCCAGACCTTTGCAAGATCTTCGGGGTGGTGACAACTTTTGGAGCTCTTTCTCATAAGACATGCCAAAACCGATTGGAACGATTTGGGCCTTTGGCAGGGAAATACCGATGTGCCATTGAATGAAACTGGTTTTGAACAAGCAAGAAAGATTGCGCAGAGACTTTCAAAGCAGCATGTGGAAGTGATCTACACAAGTCCTTTGTTGAGAGCCAGCCAAACAGCCCTTGTCATCTCAAAGACGCTGAATTTACCACTTTTCGTTGATGAACGACTCAGAGAATGTGAGATATCATTGTGGAACGGTTTGACCATGCAAGAAACACTCGAAAAGTATCGCGACGAATTCATTCGTTGGTCGACGCAACCCGATGCAGAAATCAATGGTGTGGAACCTCTCCAAAAGGTTCAAAACCGCATCTTACAGTTCATTGAAGAAATCATCAAAAAACCTTTCGGATCCGTTGCTGTGGTGTCCCACGCATTAGTACTTCGAACCTTCATTTGCTGGGTTTTGAAGTTGCCGCTCAAAGAGCACAAAAATTTCAAATTGGACAACGCTTCAATCAGTCTTGTTGAAGCACAAAGCAAACTGCGTTTGGTCTATTTAAACGACACTTGTCACCTTGACTGACTCAGAATATCCTGCTACTAGCTTTAGGACCTGGTGTTTTATCGTAAGCCTCGATTGGCCAGAATCTGTAAACGTACTCATACCTGTCAGTCTTCACACTTGGGTCCCTTGGTACATGGAACAAGTCATGAACGGCCGTGACATATTTGTAAAACACACTTCCCCTTGGCACAAGTTCTACCACAACGTTGAACATCACACTGTAGCCACTCATTTGATCGTAGAACAACAGTGTTGCCCTCGGATCTTTTAAAACATTCTGATAACTATTTTTGTAGAACATCTCTATACTTGAAAGTACACTTCTATCGAAGATCTCGGGTCTCTCGTATAAATCCAGCAGGAATTGTACCCTCTCTTTGAAAGTCTCGTTCACACCCTTTTGCCTCGCCAGTTCTATGAGGCCCATCGCCTTGTCCGCGAGCACTTCGAGATGTTCCTGCTTCGGTACCAAACCTAGCCCCTTGATACAACTGTTTATCGGGAACTCGTTTTCTTCAGAGAAAGTTGACATAACGACTGTGTGCGGTGAAAAGTTGGGCACACCTTTTTCTGAGCCTAAAAAGATCTTCAAGCTCTTAGAACGAGTTTGAATCTGCCAGTTGAAGAATGTCTCATCCAATTCGTGGAGTTTGTAGCACTTCTCTTCTCCACGAACAGTCAACCAAACATCGTTACCCATGAATTTCATATCATTCCCTCCTGTTGGAGATCTTAGGATTCAAAATCCTCTCACTGGCCACGCCGAGAGACATTATCGAAAAAGAAGCAAGAAATATGGCCAACCCGGGAAAAACAATCCACCACCATGCACCAAGAACCAATGCGTTACAGGTTCTCGCCAAGCTGAGCATTTTACCCCACGAAACAACTCGTGGGTCTGAAAAACCTAAAAAAGACAATCCCGCTTCAGCGAGCATCGCACCGGCAGCAGAGAAAGCCGCATTCACCACTAAAACCGGGTATGAAGCAGGTAAAAGATGCTTCCTGACGATGTACCATTTGCTTGCGCCGCTACAAACAGCTGCTTCAACGTAACCTCTCTTTTTTTCGGAGAGAACTATCGCACGAACCACCCTTGAAATACCAGCCCAACCGAAAACAACCAGCACGAACACCAACGTCCAGAAACTGCTTCCCATATAAGTCAGAATCATGATCATGATTGGAAGCCCTGGTAGTACCATGATGAAATCCACAGTTCTCATTATCAATGTGTCGATACCTTTTCCAAAGGTGGCTGCGATCACCCCGAACAAGCCTCCAATGCTGGTGACACCCAAGGCTGTCAAAGCCCCCACAGTCAACGAAGTTCTGGCTCCATAGACGATCTGACTGAATATGTCAACACCGTACCAGTCAGTACCCATGATATGTTGCTTTGAAGGAGGTTGCAATCTACGGCTCCTTTGAGTGATATCGTAAGGATCATACGGTGCGATCAATGGTGCAAAAACCGCACAGAAGATAAAGAAACAGAGAATCACAACGCCAACCGTTCCTTCAAAAGAACCAAAAAGTTCTTGGAAGAAAATAGCTCTCTTGCGTTTCATTCAAACCTCACCCTCGGATCGAATGCCACTTGTAACACATCTGCGATGAAGTTAGCGAAAATCACGGAAACGATCGTTATGATAACCGTTGCCTGCAACAGAGGATAATCCGAATTCCTCGAAGCTTCCAGTACCAGAAGACCCATACCTTTCCAGGAAAAGATGGTCTCGATGAGCACGGCTCCTCCGAGCATACCTGCGATGCGAAGTGTAAGCATAGAAAACAGAGGACCGAGAACATTCCTAAGGATATGTTTCTTTCTTATCCGTCGCTCGTTCAAACCTTTCGCCTTTGCTGTGAGAATGAATTCTTCATTGAGAACCGAAATAACCATATTTCTAACGTACATAGCAAATCCCGGCACATTGACAATGAAAATCACCAACCAGGGCAGAAAGGCGTGGCGCAGTATACTGAGAAAAGTTGAAACACCTTTCGTGTTTGGATCGATCATTCCCTGGAGCGGGAACCAACCAAGCTTGAACGAGAACAAGAGCACCAGCAACAGAGCAAACCAGAATGTAGGAACAGAGTGCAAAGCGAATGCTACATAACGAACGAATTTGTCCAATAGAGAATTTCTTTTACAACCTATGTACACGCCGAGTTTCAAAGATACCACCATACCAAAGATTGTTGGAACAGCTGTGAGGAGAAGTGTCCAGGGTAGACGTTCCAAAACCACGCTCACGACGCTTCTGTTGTACGTGTACGATACGCCAAGGTTGCCTCTGAAAAACTGATTCAAAAAACTCAGATATTGAATAAACACAGGCTTGTCCAGACCAAACGCAGCCTTTATCTCTTGTTTGACTTCGTCTGGTATCCTGGGATCACCGTAAAAACGCTCTGCCGGATCACCCGGCAGAGCCCTTATGAGGATGAAACTTACTGTCACTGCGAGAATGATCGTCAAAAGCATCTGAAATATTCTCTTTATGAGGTACGAAAAGCTCATGGATACGCATCACCTTACAGGTTTCAACGATTTCAACGTCTCTGCATTCATCACGCCTTCTGTCGGTGAAAGGACCCAACCTGTGAAGTTTTTAACGCTGTAGGCTTCTATATCCACAGGTACCAGGGTCGGCACTACTGGAACAAGCTCTGCGATGAGCTTTTGCAAATTTCTGAAAGCTGTGACGCGTTCTTCTTCTGAGAACGCCATCCATATAGACTCGAGAGCTGAATCGAGCTCTTGTATGTTCACACCACCGTAGTTGAATCCTGTCACTTGACCGTCTTTCATCGTGCCTCTTGAAGAGTGCAGATGATAGAAGGCCATTTCTGGGTGACTTCCAAGACTGTAGGCATGTAATGCGAGATCGAAATCGGCTTTTTTCAATTTAGTTGTTAAACCCTCTGGTCCTTGAACATCCAATTCAACTTCGACACCAATATTCTTCAGATACAATTTGATATATTCAGCCATGTCCATAGCTTTTCTGTCCGACGAAACCAAAAGTGTCAGTTTTCTCCCATCGTAATTGCTCTTTTTCAAATACTCCTTGGCCAGTGTTACGTTCTGTTGAACGTTTCCCACACTTTCATCGTACACAATCTTTGCCCTCTTCGGTATGAGTCCGAGAGATGCGACATCTGCAAGTCCACTGTAAACCTTTTCTACAAGCTCTTTATAGTTCAAAGCGTAGAGTACAGCCTTTCGGAAATTCACATCGTTCATTGGGGTTTTCCTGTGATTGAACATGATCACATTCACTACGCCACCTTCAACGAGCGCAACTCTTACGTTTGGGTACTTGTTCGGATTCTCCATGACCTGCTTCGCTAATTCTGGATCGAGATTCCAGAACAGATAATCGTAATCACCTTTCACCAAACCTAAAAATCCCATAGTTTCATCTTGAACTGTATGCATCACCATAGTTTGCAAGTATTGCGGTGCATCTGGATGGTCTTTGAAGAATCTCAAGACAACACTCTGCGGGGTTAATCTTTCAAAAACAAGCAAACCACTACCAATGGGTTTCTCAATGTTGGGAAATTCCAGGGGTTTCTCAATCTTTTCCCAAATGGATTTCGGGATGATCGGTATTGCCATGGGTGCAAAAGAGAGCATCGAGACATTCATCGTCCTGAAACTCAGCTTCACAGTTCTTTCATCGATTTTCTCAGCGCCAGTCAGATAAGCAAGAATGGGACCCAGTGGAAGCCTTTTTTGAAGAATGTAGTTGAACGAAAAAACTACATCGTCTGCCGTAACGGGTGAGCCATCGTGAAATTTCCTGTTTTTCAGCTTCAAGATCAAACTATTGGTTGAAAAATCAACTTGGAAATCCTCTGCCAACGCACCCACGATTTGTCCAGCGCGCTCGGTCAGAAGCGTCTCATAAAGATAACCAACGACAATGCGCTCTGCGGAAGATTTCACCAAGAATGGATTGAGGGATCTGACCTCACCCAAGACTGCCACGTTGAGTTGAGAGCAGAACACCAAGGAAGCGAACATAGAGAACAATGCGATCAATAAAACCCGTTTCATTTTCCACACCTCCTTTGAATTTTGCTGCTATTATTATAACTGGAGGTGTTCCAATTGAAAACAGAATGGCTCGGCAAAATGGCGTTTCTTTCTCACACAGATTCAGGAAGACAAGTTTTGATGGATGCGAAGAAAGAAAATGGTGGTCTGTCCACAGGACCGAGTCCTATGGAACTCGTGCTTGTGGCGCTCACTGGTTGTACCGGCATGGACGTGATTTCGATACTCTCCAAAATGAAAGTTCTCGATGAAGTAGAAAATTTCCGAATGGAAGTTTCGGCAGATCGTTCCCAAGAGCATCCAAAAGTGTACACGAAGATCCATCTGAAATACATCTTCAAATTCAAAAACCAGCCATTCAAAGAACAAGTTGAAAAAGCCGTACAACTTTCTCAAGAAAAGTACTGCAGTGTCGCTGGAATGCTCAAAAAATCGGCGGAACTAACTTATGAGATCGTTTACGAATGAGGTGATCCAATGCTTTTGAAGAGCTTCAAGCTCTTCAATACAACGATCGAAATTGTCCAGGACGACATCACAAAGCAAGAAACCGACGTCATAGTGAACGCAGCCAACTCCTACTTGAAACACGGCGGGGGTGTGGCTGGTGCGATAGTTCGTGCGGGTGGTGAAGAGATACAGAAAGAAAGTGATGAATACGTGAAAAATCACGGACCGGTCCCCGTTTCAGAAGTAGCAGTCACTAAAGCGGGAAAATTGAAAGCAAAGTATGTTTTTCATGCCGTTGGCCCTCGTTGGGGTGAGGGGAATGAGCATGAAAAACTCTATAAAACCGTTCAAAACGTTTTGAAAAAGGCGGAGCAAATGAATGTGGTTTCGATCAGTATCCCAGCCATAAGTAGTGGTATTTTTGGTTTTCCAAAGGATCAATGTGCTGAGGTGTTCTTCAGAGCTATAAAGGATTTCCTCGCGGAGAGACTAAGTACGTGTCTGAAACTTGTAAGACTCTGCAACATCGACGAAGAGACAAGTAGAATCTTTCTCTCCGTTTTTGAAAAGAACAGGGGGTGAGAAAGTGCAGAACGAAGAAAAAGAAATTATAAAGCTTTCTATGCAAGAATTGATAGTCCTTTTTTTTAACACCATCGCCGGTCGTTGTTGGGCAAGATTGGGTCTCACGAGGGACGAATACGGTGAGCTGAGACAAGATCTCAGAGAAGCCAGGATGGGTATCGATGTACTCGATGCGGTCCTGAAGGTGATAGAAGATGATTTGGATGAAGATCTCAAAAGGGAGCTCGAGGCGGTCTTAGCGAACTTGAAGCTGAACTACGTCAATCAGTACAGCAAGGCGAAAGAGGCGAAAACATGAAGAAAGCTGGCATAGTGGGGCTTCCAAACAGTGGAAAATCAACACTCTTCAACGCATTGACAGATCAAAACGTTCCGGCGGAGAAGTATCCGTTCTGTACGATAGATCCTAACGTAGGGGTGCTTGTGGTCGAAGATGAACGATTGATCAAACTTGCCCAGATGGAGGGTTCCAAGCAGCAGATTCATCCTTTTTTTCACATCGTGGACATCGCCGGTTTGGTGAGAGGGGCAAGTAAAGGAGAAGGACTTGGAAATCAATTCCTTGATCACATAAGCAAGGTGGATTTGATTTTTCATGTTGTTCGTTGCTTCAAGATCGATGATGTTTCTCACCCGATGGGAAATATTGATCCTGCTAGGGATATTGAAATCGTAGAAATCGAATTGATACTGAAAGATCTCGAAACAGTGAACAAGAGAATAGAAAAAATTTCCAAGCAAGCAAAAACAGGAGATGAGCATGCGCGATTTGAGCTTCACTTTCTCGAGCAACTGAAGGCACATTTGGAATCTGGCAGACTCGCGAGAACATTACAGAGGAGTCAACAAGAACAATCAACTTTGGACCCTTTGTTCCTGCTCACAGAAAAACCCATCGTGTACGTCGCGAACGTCGATGATTGGGGATTGGAAAACGGTTTAGACAAAATTGTTGAACGGATAGCGAGCGAAAGATCCTCTGCCTTTCTCTCGGTCAACGCTCAATTGGAATCTGAAGCGAGAGAACTTTCATACGAAGAAGCGAGAGAATTACTTTCGGCCTATGGATTCAAAGAAAATCTGAAAAAGAGATTCCTGGCACAAATCAAACGAGCTTTGAAACTCATCTGTTTTCTCACCGCGACGAAGAACGAAGCGAGGAGTTGGTTGATCCCTGAAGGAACGTTGGCGTACGACGCAGCAGGGATGATCCATTCAGACATTCAAAAGGGTTTCATAAAGGCAGAGGTGATCCCCTTCGAAGAGCTGATTCGATATTCCTCCTTCAAAGAAGCGCGCGAGGCTGGCGCTGTGAAATCGCACGGCAAGGACTATCTGATCAGGGAGGGAGACGTTGTCCACTTTCTCTTCCATGTTTGATCTTTTGAAAAATACACCGTTGGTTGCAACCGTTCTTTCTTTTCTAGTCGCACAGCTCATAAAAATCGCCACACACCGAAGCTTCAAGGCCTTCAAGAAGTATGGTGGTATGCCGTCGGGTCACGCAGCAGCGATGGCTGGGCTTGCTTTCACGCTTGGAAGATGCCTCGGCTACGCATCTCCTATTACGGCGGTCGCTGTGGCATTACTCATGGTCGTCGTGTCTGACGCGGTCAATCTAAGACCTTACGTCAGAGAAGATCTGGGACACACTTGGCTCGAGGCTTTTGCCGGTATAGCTGTGGGATTCATCGTCTCTCACCTATTGCCTGCAAGAATTCCTCTTTGGTGAAGGAGGATTTTTGATGCCTGCGAAGCTTTCCTCTGCAACACTCATCGGTCTGAACGTTTTCCCAATCGAGGTGGAAGTGGACATCGACAGAAAGAGTGTCATACACGATGTGGACATCGTGGGTCTCGGAGATACCGCCGTGAAAGAGAGCAAAAAGAGGATCAAGAGCGCTCTTAAGAATTCCGGTTTTGATTTCCCACACGGCAGGATCATTGTCAATCTCGCACCTGCAGATCTCAAAAAAGAAGGTTCCTCACTGGATTTGCCCATAGCGATGGGGATTATTCAAGCTTGTGGACATCTGAAAAAG